>JANXWW010000092.1 GCA_025350945.1 Burkholderiales bacterium | reverse complement strand
CAAAGCGAAACCTGAAATCTGGACGAAGATGGATGACTTCAAATCGAAGCTCGCGAAAATGAATGAAGAGGCAACCAAACTCGCCGCGATTTCAAAAACAGGTAGTTTCGACGAGATCAAAAAACAATTTGGCGCGACCGGTGCAAGCTGCAAGGCTTGTCACGATGATTACAAGAACAAGTAAATTTTTTGTTGCTTGAATATAAAACGCCGCCTGTGTAATTCGCAGGTGGCGTTTTTTTTGATTCCCGCAACCGCGCTTATTAAAAAATCACTCTCGTCACCAGCGCGTATACGATGCCACCCACGGCAATGACGATCAACCACGGCAACCAGACTGGGCGCGCTTTTTCAGTCATTTCTGCCTCAAAATGCCCACCAATACTGGAGTTTACCTCCTTTTTTCCGGTGAGCATGGCTTCAATGAGCTGCTCTTTTTTGAACACGGCATAAAAAACAATTGCCGATAAATGCAGGCCGATCAAAACCAGAATCACATTCGAATTCAGTTGATGCAGCCTCGTCATCTGGTCGCTGAAGGCCTTGGAAACCATGCTTACATACGGGCCTTCGAGCATGATGTCGTCGTTCGAAAAAAGTCCCGTCGCGGTTTGAAATCCAACCGCCGCTATCAACGCTAGTACGCTCAAGGCCCCCATAGGGTTGTGCCCGACGTAATGCGGACTCTCTTTCTTGAAAAGATTTTTCGCATACGCGATCACGGTCGTGGGCGTGCGAACAAAATTTTTAAAACGCGCGTGATAGCTGCCGACGAATCCCCACACCACGCGAAATAAAATGAGGCCAATAACGAAATAGCCGATTTTTTTATGCCACTCCATCGCGTTGCCGCCGATCTGCGCGGTGATAAACAGCATCGCAATGGATGTCGCCAGCGACCAGTGAAATAGCCGAACGGGAATATCCCAAACAAAAATTGTTTTCATCATGGGTTTGCAATCTCCAGTCTGATTAATTTGCCATCGGAACCATTGGTCAATATATAAATATAACCATCCGGCCCTTCGCGCACATCGCGAATGCGTCCGAGTTTGTTTTCAAATAGTCGCTCTTCACCAACCACTTTCTCGCCATCAAGTGTGAGCCGCACCAGCGATTGTTTTGCCAGCGCGCCAACGAATAAATTGTCTTTCCATTTTGGCATCGCGCGGCCCGAATAAAACGCCATGCCCGATGGCGCAATCGAGGGCACCCATTTGTACAGCGGCTGTGCCATACCTGCTTTTTCTGTGCCCTCGCCGATCTTCGTACCAGTGCCGTAATTCGCACCATACGTGATTACCGGCCAACCGTAGTTGGTGCCTGCGGTAATGATATTGATTTCGTCGCCTCCCTGCGGGCCATGCTCGTGCATCCAGACTTTACCGGTCGTCGGGTGCAATGCTGCGCCTTGAATATTGCGATTGCCGAGCGTGAAAATTTCTGCGCGGGCGTTGGGTGTGCTGACAAAAGGATTGTCAGGTGGCACGCGGCCATCATCAAATAATCGAATTGTTTTGCCCGCCAGATCATTTATTTTCTGTGCGCGCTCTTCATAACCTTTATCAGGATCGTCACCGCGGTCCCCAAAACCGACATGCAAATAACCCGCGCGATCAAACACAATGCGCGAGCCAAAATGGTGTTCACGATCCGATTTCGGCTGCTGCTTGAACAGCACTTGCACGTCCGTCATGCGCGGTTCCGTTTTCGTGCCGCCCAACTTACCTCGCGCGAGCTCAGTGCCGTGCAGGCCTTTTTCTTCGCCATTGTAGGTCCAGTAAATCCAACCGTTTTCCGCGTATTTGGGATGCAGCACCACATCCAGCAATCCACCTTGCCCATGCTCGGTGGCTTTCGGAATTCCCTCAATCGATTTGGAAATTAACTTGCCGTTTTCGATCAAGCGCATGGTACCGCGCTTCTCATTCACGATCATTCGACCATCCGGCAGGAACGCCAATCCCCACGGTATTTTCAAGCCGCTGGTGACGGTTACGGCGCGAATTTTGTAGAGTTCGGAGTCGAACGTTTCGAGCGGGGATTCAGTTTTTGCGCAGCTGCTGATGGATAGAAACAGCAGCGGAATTGTAGCGCTGAAGTATTTTGTGATGAAGCATTTCATGAATAGTCCACACGTTGAGCGTTAACGGGAGTACCTTAGTTTACAAAAAAAGGCGTCAAAACCGGAAACTACACACATAGAGATCCTGTTGTACTCGTATCGGACAAGTAAAAGAATCAATGGAGTTAAAAATGCCCCTTTACTTCTCCCCCGCCGCCCTCTCCAACGCAGGCTTCTCCGCCGAGCACATTTGTTTCGGCGATTCGTGGTTTGCGCATCCGTTTGCGAATTTGACTTCTGAGCTGGATAACATTCATGCGATGCAGCACATCCTGGTGCTGGGCGAGAGCGGGTTGGAGGCGTCTGATATGGTGGATCGCAATCAGCGATATTTCGACATGTTTAAAGAATCGCTCATCGGCAGCGCGGGCACGCTCAGGCGAATTTATTTGAGTGCGGGCGGTAATGATTTTGCGGGGTGGGATGATTTCGCGGAAATTCTTTTAACCGATTGCAGCGCGTGCGTCACGCCTCAATCATGTTTTGATTTACCAAAAATGCATGCGCTGTTTACGCAGATTTTTGTCGATCTTGAAACGTTAATTAAATTGGTAGAGCAATATGCGCCGAATGCCGAAGTGAGGCTGCACAATTATGATTATGCGATTCCGGATGGTCGGGTCATCATTGGTGGCGGCAAATGGCTGAAGGTGCCGATGGATGCGCGCAAAGTGCCTGATGACGGCAATCTCGCGCGCGGTGGCTTTCGCCGCGAGGTCGTGGCGACGCTGATCGATACGCTTGCGTTTTGGCAAAACGATTTGGCATCACATCACAACAAAGTTGTATTCCGCAAAACAGCAGGCACGATTGAGGATGGTCAGTGGATGGATGAGCTGCATGCGAATGCGGATGGATTTAAGAAACTGGCGCGGGTGTTTGCGGGGTGATTGCACGCATCGCCACATCCGGGAATATGTCCAGAAAATGCGACACTTAACTCTGTTACTGGCGGGGCGTTTGACGCGTTTTTGCTCTGTAGGGCACGCAGATACTGATGTTTGCTTTTTTGCCCTCCGCCAAACAAAAAACCCCTTACGAGGTTTTGGTGTTTGGCGAACAGATTTACGAGCCTCCGCACAAGTTTGGCGGAGGCGGTGAGATTCGAACTCACGGAAGACTCGCGCCTTCGCTGGTTTTCAAGACCAGTGCCTTAAACCGCTCGGCCACACCTCCTAATAATGCAAATTTTAACACTTTGCCCCGCAAATGGCATCATTTGTTGTCTAAATTATTGACAATTCACGGCTGGCGCTGAGAAGGGACTGCGGAATTCAAGACGGAACTTGAAAATCACTTTACAATCTAAGTTGTCATTTCATTAAAAGCATTGAAAGGAAATTTATTATGCAACCTGACATCCAGATGACGCCCGCCACCAGCACCATCGCGGTTACCCAGAATCGGGTGCTACGCAACACCTACGCGCTCTTGGGCGTGACGATGATCCCGACTGTGATCGGCGCATTTATCGGCACCAATCTCAATTTCAGTTTTATGCGCGCAAGCCCGATTATGAGCTCGCTGATTTTGCTGGCGGTGCTGTACGGCATGATGTTCGCCATCGAGAAAAATAAAAATTCGAGCCTCGGCGTTTATTTGCTGCTGGGCTTTACATTTTTTATGGGTGTGATTTTGGGACCGCTGTTGCAGGTTGCACTATCATTTAGCAACGGCGCGCAACTTATCGCCGTCGCGGCGGGCGGAACGGGCGTGACATTTATGTCACTTGCCGCCTTCTCGGCCACAACCAAGCGTAATCTTTCTGGCATGGCGCGCTTCCTGTTTGTCGGCGTTATTGTGTTGATGATCGCGGTTGTCGCAAACATCTTTTTGCAAATGCCCGCACTGCAATTGGCGATTTCTGCTGCGTTTATCTTGATTTCATCGCTGATTATTGCCTACACCATCAATAGCATTGTGCATGGCGGAGAAACCAATTACATCAGCGCGACATTGAGTATTTATGTCAGCATCTACAACATCTTTTCAAGCTTGTTGAATATCTTGTTGTCGATCACAGGCAATCGCAATTAGCCAGTTTGTAACATGGCAGGCTGAGTTTTAGCCGCAAAAAAAGCCCCGCAAACGCGGGGCTTTTTTCATTTGCTTTTTCTATTTGCTTTTTTTATTTATACAAGCGCAAATACCATCACGCGCTAATCTCTTTCAAACAACGCAATCGACTCCACATGCGCCGTATGCGGAAACATATTCACGACACCTGCGGCGCGCAAGGTAAAGCCTTGCGAATGCACCAGCATGCCTGCATCTCGCGCAAGGGTGCCGGGACTGCATGACACGTACACAATGCGTTTCAGTTCGGGACGCAATTCGCGCGATAGCAAATTGCACACTTCCATTGCGCCATCACGCGGCGGATCAATCAACATCTTCGATACTGTTGGCACGCGCTTCATGGCGGCTTCCTGGTCGGTGTACAAATCGGCCGGGAAAAAAGTGGCGCGCTCGCGCAGATTATTTCGCGCTGCATTCTCCGACGCGCGCTGAGTGAGTGATTCACTGCCCTCGACGCCAATCACATCAGCACCCAGACGCGCAATCGGCAAACTAAAATTACCCAGCCCGCAAAATAAATCAGCGATCTTTTCACCGGGCTTGGGATCAAGCAATTGCATCGCGCGCTGCACCATCAACCGATTGACACCGTGATTCACCTGCGTGAATTCGGTCGGACGAAAATTAATTTCAATGTCATATTCCGGCAAATCGTAAGTCAATACTGGCGCATCGAGCGGGTACCACGGCGCAGCGGTTTCCGGGCCCTTGACTTGCAGCCACCACTGAATGCGTTTGGCCTGATGCTGATCCGCGAACGCTTTGAGCTTGATCTCATCGTTTGCGGTTAGCGGCTCCATGATGCGCAGCACAAGCGCAGTCACGTGCTCGCCTACCGCGACTTCTATCTGCGGAATTCGGTTGCGAATATCGAGCGTGGACAGCATCTCACGCAAGGCGTCAATCATCTGCCCCACACCACCGGCAAGCACTTCGCAGGAATGCATATCCGCCACATAGCTTGATTTGCGCTCACGAAAGCCGACCAGGACACCGCCTTTTTTCGCAACGTAATTCACCGACATGCGTGCACGATGCCGATAGGCCCACTGCGCAGCGTAGATCGGCGGAAGAATGGAGTCTGGTTTGACTTTGCCAATGCGGGCAAGATTGTCTTCCAGCACGCGCTGTTTCGCGGCCACTTGCAGGGTGTAATCCGCATGTTGCAACGCGCATCCGCCGCAGATTTCGTAGAATTTACAGCGCGGTGCAACGCGTTCCGCAGCCTCGCGTTTAATCGAAATCAAAGTGGCGGTTTCAAAGTTTTTCTTCTTTCGCGACGGCTGATACGTCACCGTTTCACGCGGCAATGCGCCTGCGATAAAAATGGCCTTGCCCTCTACATGCGCGACGCCTCGGCCTTCATGATCGAGCGATTCGATGTGCGCGGTGGGAATAATAGGAACAGCTGGCGTTGGCGCAATCGCCAAGGGTATGGCGGAATCTGTGACGGACATCGTAAGCCTGGTTGAGCAAGAAGGAGACGCGAATTATACGTGGCGCTTTCGGCTTAGAGCCTAGGCGATTGAAGCGCCTCACCCATCCGCTTCACACCCAACACCTGCTGCGCCCAAAAACCACCACCATAATCGCGGCCTTCGAGCTGATCTCGGACGCCCGTCGCCGGATAAACATTCTCAAAATTGGCGGTGCGAAATAGCACATCCCATATCGGAAACAGCACCGCAAAATTACATCCGCGTGATCGACCCTCATGGCCCAAACCAATTGCATGATGTACGCGATGAAAGCGCGGGCTCACCAATAAATATTCGCCGATGCGGCCAAATGAGACGCGCAGATTGGCGTGCGACAAACTTTCCACCACGCGGCCTGCGACCACCAAAGTCACGAACTGTGCAGGTGCCACCCCGATGAGCAATGCCACCAGCGCAAACGCAATATCAATCACCACCACGTCAACAAGATGATTGCGATTGTCAGACCAGAATGTCATCTGTTGCTGCGAATGATGCAGACTATGGAGCGCCCACCACACATTGATTTGGTGTTGGCCACGATGAAGCCAATACGCGACGAAATCGAGAATCACCAGATAAAAAACAAAACTTAAAAATGGTGAATCATGCAAAAACGGCAACGCATCTTCGAGCTTCGGCGGAATAATATTTTGCATGCGCATCCAGCCATCAAGGCCATCCACGAGTGGCAGGAGCAGCAAAAATATCGCCAGCGGCACAAGGCCGAGGCGATTAATCAGGGTGTAGATCACATCTATTTTCTTCTCGCCTGAATTTGTGTGCGATTCGAGCGGACGCCATTTTTCCAGCGCGCCCAGAAAAATCGCGAGCAGCAAAATTTCTATTGCGCCGATCAGAAAAATTTCGGTCCAGTCAAACGCCTGCTCGGCGTAGCCGCCCAGCCCTGTCGCATACACGAGCGGCAAGATCGCTGTTTCAAACACGCGATCCTGCAATGCTGCAAACGAATTTGTGATCCACTCAATCATCTATTTTTTCCAGCGCGGATTATCAGTGATGCGCGCAAAACAAAAACCTTTGGTTTTGAGCCCGGCGATCAGGGTGTCAAGCTTCGGGTATAAAGCATCCTTGCGCGACCAAATGCCAAGATGCCACAACAAAATATCGCCATCCTTAATCTCGCGCAATTGTTTCGCGATCAATGCATCGGACGGAAATTTTTCACTCGGCAATTCGTCGCCCGAAAATCCGGCGGCCGACCAATCAACATGTTTATAGCCGCAGGCTTCGGCAAAGCGAATCGTGTTCGGCGTGAGCTTGCCGCCCGGTGCGCGCCAAATACCGTCAAAGCCGCGCCCGGTCATGGCTTTGAAGGCGGTCTCACTCTGTTTGATTTCATCGCACACTTGCTGCTGATTAAATGTTTCGCCAACTTTCGTGCCCCATGGCACATAACTCACTTTATCGCCTACATCGCTGCGAAAATAGTGATGCTGCCATGTATGCGAGCCAAACGCATGACCTTCATCAGCGCGCTCTTTCCAGAACGATGCCCACGCTGTGTCAAGCGACATCGGGCCGCGTTTGGTTTTTTCGTTCGCCAAAAAAAACGTTGCTTTTACGTCGTACTTTTTAAGAATCGCCGCGATCTCTTCAGCGGGCTCCATGTGGCCGGTGTCGATGGTGAGATAAACCGTGCCAACGCAATTGTTGACCGCCGCTTGCGAACTAAACGAAATCGCGAACAGCCACGCAAAAAATATTGATGCCAGCTTCATTGAATGCTACTTCCTCGCCGCATGGGTAAAAAAGTAAATCCCGTGCGGTGATTTGCCAACGGGAATTTCTTTCACAATCTTTTTCGTCGCCAAATCCACCACCGTAACTTTCTTGGCCCAACGCGATGTCACCCAAAGCTGCTTTCCGTCCTTGGTAATTTCCATGCAATCCGGCCCGCCCGTAATCGGAATCGTATCCACCACCGCGAGAGTAGATTGATCGATGATGTTCACTGTGTTCGATACGCGATTCGACACAAACACGCGCCGGCCGTCGCCCACCGCCAAAAAGTTATGCGCACCTTTGCCGGTTGATATTTTCTTGACTGTTTTTTGTGTGCGCCAATCCACCACCTCAACATAATCAGCCCCGGTCATGCCGACGAGTAAATATTTTTCATCAGCCGTCACCCACACACCGGCGGGCATGCGACCCACTTTTACTTTCCACTTTACCGTTTGGGTTTTCAAATCAATCGCCGCAATTTCGTCAGAATCTTGCAGCGTGATAAACGCGAGCGAGCTGTCTGGCGAAAACGCGACATGGCTGGGCGCTTTGGGTGTCTCGATACGTTTTACCAGCGAGAAATCGCTGCCGTTATAAATATCAACGCGATCCAGGCGAATCGATACCGACACAAACCATTTTTTATCCGGGCTAAAACCGATTTGATATGGGTCAGAAATTTTATCGACGCGACGTTTTACTTCGCCCGTCAATGGATCAAGAAACACCAGATCATTCGACGCCGCATTCGCCACGATCAAAAACTTGTCGTCCGGTGTGGCCATCAGGTGGTGCGGCTCTTTGCCCACATTGATGCGCCGCGTTTCAGTCATGCTGGCTTTGTCGATCAAGCTGACGGTGCCCTCACCGGAGTTGAGCACCACCGCAATTTCGGCTTGAACTAGACCGGAACAAAACAAAACAACCAGGCTTAAAAATGATCGATTCAATAACCAATTTACAAACACCATCTTTTTCACGCGAACGCCTTTCAAATCTTATAAATTTCATAGCTGACATGGTAGCATGCAGCAATGCACAAACAAGCTTTGCCATTACATCAAATAACGTTACAAACCGTGCGCGGTGCACCTCGGCAATAACTTTTTCGAACCAAATTTATTGAGCAATTTTTCAGCATGCTTTCAAACCCCGCCCCCCGATTTTGCATGCAGTGCGGCTGTGCAAAAGTGGCTTTGCGTATACCGCATGGCGATGACCGCGAACGGCATGTGTGCGCAGACTGCGGCTACATCCATTATCTGAATCCTAAACTGGTTGTGGGTACCATCCCGGTTTGGGAAGACAAAGTTCTCCTCTGCAAACGTGCGATAGAGCCCCGCTACGGCTTCTGGACGCTGCCTGCGGGCTTTATGGAGGAAGGCGAGACGCTAGAAGAGGGTGCTTCACGCGAAACGCTAGAAGAGGCCAATGCGCGCGTCGCCATTGAACAAATGTATTCAACCATTTCGCTACCGCAAATCAGCCAGGTGTATGTGCTGTTTCGCGCGAAACTGCTTGATCTGGATTTTTCGTCCGGCAGTGAGAGTCTGGACGTGAAATTATTCCGCGAAGAAGAAATCCCGTGGGAAGAGCTTGCGTTTCGCACGGTGCATGAGACATTAAAATATTTTTTTGCCGATCGCAAAGCAGGTGTGTTTCTGCCGCACGTGGGTGAACTTCGCCACCCAAAACGCTAATCGACCGCCTTCATTTCAATCACCTGATTTTCCGCCACCACAAACACGCGATCACCCGTTTTGGGTTGCACGGTATAAGTGCCCGTAAATTCGCCAAACGCAGGCAGCACGCACACATACGCGCCAAACCAGAAGCATGGCAAACGCAGACTATCGTTCGCCCTGCCCTGCAGGCGTACGGCAGGATGCACGTGCCCCGCCAGCACATAGCCGCGCAAGTCGGGCTTGGGATGATGCGCGAGGCAAAACGGGCCAATCGTTTCGCCTTCGTTAATGCAGCGAATCATCCACTCAATCGGCGGATCGCCTGCATGCGCATCGTGATTGCCGCGCACCAGAATAAGCTCAAGATCAGCATTCAATTTTCGCCACAACGCAAAGCGCGAGAAGGTTTCCCTGGCGCGCGCATCGCGACTGTGCAGGAAATCACCGAGAAAAACGATGCGTGTCGCATGTGTTTTGGCAATGCAATCGTCAAGACGCACCAGCGCATGGGTCGTGCTCCCCGGCGGCAGCGGCAAGCCCGCCGCACGGAACGCAGCCACTTTGCCAAAATGAATGTCTGCAATGAGCAGCGTCTTCTCACGCGGCCAGTACAATGCTTTTTGCGGCAGCAGCTGCAGCGTTTCGCCAGCGAAAAATATTTCCAGACTCATTGGGAATTTTTATCAAACATCAATTGCATTCTCGCGATGCGATCACTCAGTTTCTCGCTGGTGAGCTTTTCGCTGAAACGTTCAATCATGAGCGGAAAACAAAACGGGGTCGGAAAGCTGGCGCGAATAATCGTGATGCGTTGTTTCTTCATATTGTCGAGCGCCTCGCGCAAGCGCGCGAATTCCAGCTCACGCTCCAGCACCTCGCGCTGCGCTTGACCCAGCAAAGGATTATTCGCATCCCATTGCGCGAACACATCAAAAATCAAGCCACTCGTAGCCTGCACTTGTTTGTTGGTTTTGTTCGCGCCCGGAAAACCCTGAAACACCAGGCCCGCTACCCGTGCGATTTCACGGAAATGGCGTTTCGCCAATTCCGCCGCATTCAAACTTTTGAGCACTTCTTCGAGTAAATTTTCTGTTGCCAGCATGCGATCAATCAATGCACGATTCAGCGAAAACGGCGTAGCGGATAACAATTCAAAGCCGTAATCGTTAACTGAGAATGAAAATGTTGCGGGTGTCGCTTGGCCCAAACGGTAACCAAATAACGCGGCTAATCCCATGTGTACGTGACGCCCCGCAAACGGATAACAAAAAATATGATGCCCTTCGCGCGTTTCAATTTGCTCGAACAATAATTCATTCACATCCGGCACCCGCGATTGCTTTTGCTGCGCTTTCAATAGGCGCTCAACCACGCGCATTTCCGGCTCATCTACCTTGCCTTCTCGAAATTCGCGCAGCATGTCGCGCGTGGCGCTGGCGAGTTCACTCGATAGCGGCATTTTGCCGCCCGCCCAGCGGGGAACCAATCTTTTGTTTGACTTTGCGGGCTTTACAAACGCGGTCATATCTTTGGCGCGAATCAATTCCAGTGTGCGGCCTGCGAACGTGAATGCATCACCAATAGATAAGCGCGCAATAAAACTTTCTTCCACATGGCCCAGCCGCGCGCCGTTCAGATAACGCACATCCATCGACGCATCCGAAACAATCGTGCCAATCGACATGCGATGACGACGCGCAATCGCGGCATCGGCAATGCGAAATTCACCGCCTGTTTCGACCACCTTGCGGTACTCCGGATATGCGCGCAGCGCTTCACCACCCTTCACCACAAAATCAAGCACCCAGCTCCATTCGTCAACGCTAAGATTACGATAAGCATAGGCGGTGCAAACTTCGGCAAATAAATCGGCCTCGGTAAAACCTTCACCGGCGGCGATGGTGACCAAATGCTGTACCAACACATCCAGCGGGCGATCAAGCAGACGGCGCGACTCAATTTTTTTAGCCATCGCGGCCCGCCGCGCAGCGACTGACTCAATAAATTCAAACGCATGACTCGGCACGCACGTCACGCGTGAGACTTGCCCCGGCGCGTGGCCTGAGCGACCGGCACGCTGCATGAGCCGCGCTACCCCTTTCGGGCTGCCGATTTGCAGCACGCGTTCCACCGGTGAAAAATCCACGCCGAGATCAAGACTGGACGTGGCCACCACCGCGCGCAAGCTGCCTGCTTTCAAACCACGCTCTACATATTCGCGCACCTCGCGGTCTAGCGAGCCATGATGCAGCGCGAATTCACCCGCCCACTCTGGTTTTGCTTCCAGCAGCGCTTGATACCAGAGCTCGGCCTGCGAGCGCGTGTTGGTAAAAATTAACGTGGTGCCGGATTTTTCCACCTCGCGAATCACATCATCAATCATCACAAAACCAAGGTGCCCCGCCCAAGGAAATTTATCGGTGCCTGAGGGAATAAGTGTATCGATGACGATTTTTTTATCTTTCACGCCCTCCACGAGGCGAGCGGATTTTTTAGCATCGGCACCCAGCAATACTGCCAGTGCTTCGTCCAGATTTCCGAGCGTAGCCGACAATCCCCACACGCGCAATGTTGGATTCCATTTTCGCAATCGCGCGAGCGCTAACTCAGTTTGCACACCGCGTTTCGAGCCCAGCAATTCATGCCATTCATCGACAATCACACATTGCAAATTCGAAAGTTGTTTACGCGCATCAACTTGCGAGAGCATGAGCGAGAGACTTTCCGGCGTGGTGATGAGCGCACTTGGCATTTTTTTATTTTGCCTGGCGCGCTCAGCCGTGGTGGTGTCGCCGGTGCGCGTGCCGACCGTCCACAGCAATCCCATTTCAGTAATCGGCCGCAGCAGCGATTCACGCGTATCGGCAGAGAGCGCGCGCATGGGCGTAATCCACAGCACGGAAAGGGGCGGTGGTTCTTTTGTTTGGGCATCAATAGATTCGATCACCGGGCCCAGCCAGGCGGCGAGCGTTTTGCCGGTGCCCGTGGCCGAGTGAATCAAACCGCTTTCGCCGCGCTGATAGGCCGCCCACACTTCGTGCTGAAAATCGAACGGCTGCCAATTGTTTTGAGTAAACCAATCTTCGATTCGCTCAGTGCCACGCTTGATACCATTTAAACTGGAGGGAGTTATTTTTTCAGGGTTGGGGATACGAATGACAGTACCTGGCACCGGCTCAGTTAAAACAATTTCCTGCGTGCGCTTTTTTCTCAACGCGCGCAATGCACCCGCCGCTGTCTGCCGTTTTTCTTTAGCCATAAATTTTATGCGCCGCGATTACCGTATTCGTATGGATCTCTACCGTGTCGTAAATATTGCGTGCATAGCCACCGGCCATCGCAATAGCTATCGGCACATTGCGCGCAAGACAATATTCAAACACCATTTCATCGCGCCGCATGAGGCCCTGTTTGGTGAGTTTTAATTTGCCTAATTTGTCATCTTCAAACGGATCGGCACCGGCCAGATAAATCACCAACTGCGGCTGATTTGCTGCAAATGATTGGTGCAAACCCCTCGCCAGTGCTTGTTCGTAGGTCATATCATTGGTGCCATCGGCGAGCTCAATATCAAGATTACTCAGCTCTTTTCTGAATGGAAAATTATTTGCGCCATGAATGGAGAACGTAAAAATATGCTCATCGCCGCGCAAAATTGCCGCCGTGCCATTGCCCTGATGCACATCGCAATCGACAATCAATACACGCGCAACGATTGCCTCCGCCACCAATGTTCTGGCGGCAATCGCGGCATCGTTAAACACACAATAACCTTCACCACGATCATAGAAAGCATGGTGCGTTCCACCGGCCAAATTTGCGGCGGCACCTTCATTAAGCGCCACGCGACATGCCGCCAAGGTCGCGCCGGATGATCGTTTGGATCGCTCCACCATTTCCGGTGACCATGGAAAACCGATCACGCGAATTTCTTGCGCTGATAACTCGCCCTGCTCCACGCGCAACACATAATCCGGCGCATGCGCGCGCGTTAACTCGGCAAAAGTAGCAGCGGGTGGCGTTTGAAAATCGTCATCAAGAAATTCGCCGCTCAAGCGCAAACGCTCTCGCAACAAACGATATTTCTCCATCGGAAATCGATGTTGCGGGGGCAACGGCAGGACGAATTCGTCACAGTAAAAGAGTTTCATCTTGCTGTAGACGAAATAAATATGATCGTGTTAAACACTAATACAGCCGGGCATTTCAAGCCATTTCTGTCTCAAAACGACCGCCAATACTAGGGTTTTAAATTCTGATCGGGCGCAGGTGGCGCAACTTTTAATACTTCTTCCATCGTTGTCACACCTTGCGCCACCTTCATGGCTCCCGATAATCGCAGCGGACGCATGCCGGATCGATACGACTCTGCAGTGATCGCATTCAAGTCGGCACGATCCACAATCAGGCGCTTCAGATTTTGATCCAGCGTCAAAATTTCATAAATGCCGACGCGGCCCAAATAACCTGTGTTGCGACATTCAAGGCAACCCACCGGCCGATAAATATCTCGCGGTGCTTCGCCCTTCCACGGTGCCACCATGTCGTGCCAGAGCTTGATTTTGAGCGG
>JANXWW010000089.1 GCA_025350945.1 Burkholderiales bacterium | reverse complement strand
TAGGCAAAAAACTGTCCGCGTGAATCAGCCTTCAAATCATCGACCCGCACAATTTTTAAGTACGCCTCATGCAGCAAGGAAGTGGTGTCGAGAGACGCTTCGCCCGCGTTGCCGCCGCGACGAAGCTGCGCGCTGGCGAGCCGATGCAGCTCGCTGTAAAGCGCGTCAAAAAGGCGGTTGCGCGCGTCACCTTCATTAAGGCCCGCTTTGGCCAACAGCGCTGTTATGTCTTCCATTTGTATCGCCCTTTTGCACTCAGGCTGCGTCTGTTTTAGCGACATTTTATGTCTATCCTGTAAATAGTGTAACGGTAAACAACGCGTTATTGTTATCGTTATGTGACTACACCGATTTGGTTTGAAAAAACTACGCCACGCGTTGTAGCCGTCGCATAGAATGCGTGTGCTTGCCTATTCTATTTTTGTCGTTTTTTATTATTGGTGATTTTTATGAATACCTGGTCTCGGTTTTTTTCCTGTTTTGTGTCAGCACTTTTACTAGCCAGTTGCGCAAGCGCGCCGCCGCTTCAGCCGGTTGCCGAAGCCTCTGTAAACAAGACACCGCTAAAGGTGAAAATCATCGCGTTCAATGATTTTCATGGCAACCTGAAAACACCCAGCCTCACCATTCGTGTGCCCGACGCCACGCAGCCAAACGGCATGCGCATGGAGCCTGCGGGCGGGGTAGAGCAAATGAGTGCTCTGATGAGCACGCTGAAAGCAAAATCACCGAATGTTGCGGTGGTGTCGGCGGGCGATATGGTGGGTGCGACACCGCTGTTGTCTGCGCTATTTCAGGACGAGCCGACGATTGAGGCCATGAATTTAGTCGGCATTGATTTTCATGCCGTGGGTAATCATGAATTTGATTACGGCATTGAGCACTTGCAACGATTACAGGCGGGTGGCTGTGTACTCAACGCTAAAACAAATCAAGCCGATTGCAGTGGACGCGAAGCTGAGCGGGCCACATTTACCGGTGCCAATTTCCGTTTTCTGGCAGCGAACGTAAATGTGACGGCGAGCAACAAACCACTTTTTCCCGCTTATGCGATCAAGGAATTTGAAGGCGTAAAAGTGGCGTTTATCGGCGTGGTCACGCGTGAAACGCCAGCATTGGTGCGGCCTGGTGGCACTACTGGCATCACGTTTCGCGATGAGGCTGAATCGGTCAATGCGCTTATTCCTGAGCTTAAAGGGCAAGGCGTTGAAGCCATCGTGGTGATGATTCATGAGGGCGGCGTGCAGACCGGCGGCATCAACGAATGCAATGAATTTTCCGGTGCGCTGAAGTTGATCGTGGAGAAATTTGATCCAGCGGTGGACGTGGTGACCTCCGCGCATTCGCATCGCGCATACGTGTGCGATATGGCAGGCAAACTGGTGACCAGCGCGGGTAGCAACGGTACCTTGTTGACTGAAATTGATTTAGTGATTGATCGCGCAACCGGCAAGGTTGAAAAAAAATCCGCACAAAATCTGATTGTCAGCCCAAGCGGGCCAAAAGATGCGCGCCTGACGGAACTGGTCGTCAAATACCAAAAATTAGCCGAGCCGCGCGAGAAAAAAGTGGTCGGGAAAATTACCCGCGAAGTCAGCCAGGTCAGTGACGCTGCGGGTGAATCCTCACTGGGTAATTTAATTGCCGACGCGCATTTATTTGCCACTGCCGCACCCGATAAAGGCGGGGCGGTGATTGCGTTTAATAATCCTGGCAGTTTGCGTGCGCCCATCATTCCAGCCGAGGATGGCAGCGTGAGTTATGGCGCGCTGTTCACCGTGCAGCCGTTTCAGAATAATTTAATTGTCATGACCATGACCGGCAAACAAATAAAAGACATGCTCGAACAGCAGACATTCACCAGTGCGAGGCCGCGCCTGCTTAACGTTTCCAAAGGCTTTAGTTATAGCTGGGATGCGTCTAAGCCCACGGGCGAAAAAGTGATTGCGCATTCGATGAAGCTAAACGGGATGGCGGTGCAGATGGATTTGCAATACCGCGTTGCGGCCAATAGCTTTCTGGCGGGCGGCAGTGAAGGCATGACCGCATTTCGCGT
>JANXWW010000088.1 GCA_025350945.1 Burkholderiales bacterium | reverse complement strand
CAGCGGCAGCAGCGCAGGCGGTAATTTCATGCGCTCCAGGTCTTCCGGAATCAACGGGTAATTCGCGGCCTTAACACCAAATTGCAACGCCATGTAAAGACAGGTTGGCGTTTTGCCGGAGCGCGATACGCCCACCAGAATAATGTCAGCTTGCTCGAGGTTGCGATTAGTCATGCCATCGTCATGCGCCAGGGTGTAATTAACAGCCTCGATGCGATGGTTGTAATCTTTAAAATTGCCTGCCGAATGGCTGCGGCCAATTGCGTGCGCGCTCTTGATGCCAAGCTCTTCTTCCAGTGGCACGATGAAGCGTTCCACCACATCCAGCACCATTGCGTTTGCGCGGCTGATTTCGTGGCGCAGCGTCTCGGTCATGAGGGATGTAAACACGAGCGGGCGTTTTCCTGAATCCGCGCCCGCGCGCTCGACTTGATTCAGCACATCACGCGCTTTTTCGATATTGTCGATAAACGGCAAAGTAACGCGCTGAAATTCGATATCGTCGAACTGCGTCAGAAGCGAATTGCCTAGCATTTCCACGGTAATTCCGGTGCGATCAGAGACAAAAAACACGGTACGAGGCTGAGCCATCTGAAATCCTTATTATTGCGCCGCAACAATCGGGCTGGCGACGCTATAATTATGTCCCAACTTCTGCCTGTTTTGCTTTAACCCTAAGCAGTCGTATTTGCCCCTCAATTAAAAAAAATGCATCGGATCCCCAATGTCTTCAACTGCTCTGGTTCTACCGCTCTCAAAACTTCGTATGGATGATGTCGCCACCGTCGGCGGAAAAAATTCATCCTTGGGTGAATTGATTAGCCAGTTGTCGACGGCAGGTGTGCGCGTGCCGGGCGGGTTCGCCACCACGGCGGAAGCGTTCCGCGATTTTTTAACGCACAATAAATTGACGGAAAAAATTAATGCCGCGCTGATTAATTTGAACGTCGACGATATTCCAGCGCTGACGAAAACGGGTGCGATGGTACGTGATTGGGTGGTAACAGCGCCGCTGCAGCCTGCGCTGGACGCTGAAATTCGTGCCGCCTATGCAGAGCTTACCAAAGACAATTTGGAGGCAAGCTGGGCGGTGCGCTCATCGGCCACGGCGGAGGATTTGCCCGATGCTTCATTCGCCGGTCAGCAGGAAACATTTCTGAACATCAAAGGCATCGACAACGTACTCGAAGCGATCAAGCACGTGTTCGCGTCGCTCTATAACGACCGCGCGATTTCATATCGCGTGCATAAAAATTTTGCACATGCCGAAGTCGCGTTGAGCGCAGGTGTGCAACGCATGGTGCGCTCGGATTTGGGTGTGGCGGGCGTGTTGTTTTCGCTGGATACCGAATCCGGATTTCGCGATGTCGTATTTATCACATCCAGCTACGGCCTAGGTGAAATGGTGGTGCAGGGTGCGGTGAATCCGGATGAATTTTATGTGGCGAAACGCTGCCTCGCCGAAGGCAAGCCCGCAGTATTGCGTCGCAGCCTCGGCACCAAAGCCGAAAAAATGATTTTTAGCACCGCGCAATCGGCGGGCAAATCGGTGGTGGTGAAGCCAGTTGAACAATCTGATCGCGATAAATTTTCATTGACCGATGCGGAAATAGAGGAGCTCGCCAAATACGCGGTTTCCATTGAAAAGCATTACGGCCGCCCGATGGATATTGAGTGGGGACGCGACGGCAACGACGGCAAACTTTACATCCTGCAAGCGCGCCCCGAAACCGTGAAATCGCAAGAGACGCGCACTGATGTGTTGACGCGCTATCGCATGAAAGCCGAAGGCGACAAAATCGCTGAAGGCCGTGCCATTGGTGGCAAAGTCGGTGTGGGGCCAGCCCGAGTGATCAAGGATGTTTCCGAAATTAATTTGTTCCGCGAAGGCGATGTGATCGTTACCGACATGACTGACCCCAATTGGGAGCCGGTCATGAAAAAAGCGGCGGCGATTATTACCAACCGCGGCGGTCGTACCTGCCACGCCGCCATCATCGCGCGCGAGCTGGGCGTGCCCGCGATTGTCGGTTGTGAAGATGCGACGCACGTGATTCGTGACGGCGAAGACGTCACCGCGAGTTGCTGCGAAGGTGATACCGGCCACATTTACCGCGGCCGCGTGCCGTTTGAAGTGATCGAAGTTTCGCTCGACAAAATGCCGACAATTCCGGTGAAGATTGCCATGAACGTCGGCAATCCTGAACTCGCATTTGATTTCGCGCAATTGCCGAATGAAGGCGTCGGATTGGCGCGTTTGGAATTTATTATTTCCAACACCATCGGCGTGCATCCGAAAGCGTGCCTGGATTATGCAAAGCTGCCGAATGATTTGCAGGCCGAGGTGCAAAAGCGGGCGCGCGGCTATGCGAATCCGGTTGATTTTTATGTGAAGAAAATGGTTGAGGGCGTGGCCACCATTGCCGCCGCTTTTTATCCGAAAAAAGTGATCGTGCGATTGTCGGATTTCAAATCAAACGAATATCGCAACCTGATCGGCGGCCCGCGCTACGAGCCGACCGAAGAAAATCCAATGCTCGGTTTTCGGGGTGCGTCACGCTATATTGCCCACAGTTTCCGCGAATGTTTTAAGCTCGAATGCGAAGCGATGCGCTACGTCCGCGACACGATGGACTTGACCAATGTCGAGCTAATGGTGCCATTTGTGCGCACGTTAAAAGAAGCCGATCAAGTGCTCGCGATCATGAAAGAGTTTGGTCTGGAGCGCGGTAAAAATAACTTAAAAATTGTGATGATGTGCGAGATCCCATCGAACGCGATTTTGGCTGACGAATTTTTGCAACGCTTCGACGGATTCTCTATTGGCTCCAACGATATGACGCAGATGACATTAGCACTTGACCGCGATTCCGGCCTGGTGATGGATGCCTTTGACGAACGCGATCCCGCCGTGAAACGCATGCTGCATCTGGCGATTCAAGCCTGTCGCAAAGCCAATAAATACGTGGGTATTTGCGGGCAAGGGCCGTCAGATTATCCTGACTTGGCTGAATGGCTGATGAAGGAAGGGATCGAATCCATGAGTTTGAATCCAGATACGGTGGTGGAAACGTGGCTGCATCTGGCCAAGGTGAAATAGCAGTGGCGCTGCAGTGGCAATTTGTGCGGTTTGATGATTTGCCGATACGCGATTGGTACACGGTTTCGGCTGCGCGAATTGATGTGTTTGTGATGGAGCAAAATTGTCCGTTTCAGGATAACGACGGTGCCGATTTGGTTTCATGGCATTTGCTGGGATGGATTGAAACAACCAATAAACGCGAACTCGCCGCGTATTGCCGCATCGTTGACGCGGGTGTGAAATTTCCTGAGCCATCGATTGGTCGTGTAGTTACGCCGCGCGCATTTCGTGGCTTAGGTTACGGCAAGTTGCTGATGAAGGAAGCGCTGGCGCGGCACGATGCGTTGTATCCGAGTTTGCCTAATAAAATTGGCGCGCAACATCGATTGGAAAAATTTTATGGCGAGCTGGGGTTTGTTACTTCATCCGAAATTTATATGGAGGACGGGATTGCGCATGTGGAGATGGTACGAGTTGCAAGCCGTCATCCCGGCGTACTAAATTCCGAAGGAATTATCTCAGTTCTTAAAAGATAATCTTGTTCTCTGCGGTCACTTATTACGCCGGGACTGGGTCCCGGCCTTCGCCGGGATGACAATGACAACCGAAGAGTGACGATATGACCGAAAAATCTCCCTGCGTCTACATCCTCGCCAGCCAACGCAACGGCACGCTTTACACTGGCGTCACCAGCGATTTACCCAAACGTATTTGGCAACATAAAAACAATCAAGTCGAAGGCTTCACCAAAAAATATCAAGTTCACATGCTGGTTTGGTACGAAGCTCACCCGGAAATGCAAGCCGCAATCAAAAGAGAAAAAGCCATTAAGGAATGGAAGCGACTTTGGAAACTGGATTTGATCGAAGCCATGAACCCGGAATGGAGTGATCTCGCGGCAGCGTGGGAAAGCTCAGCCGAGCTATGCAAATAAAACCGACGCACACTATTCTCGTCACCGGCTTCACGCCCTTCGGCGGAGAAAAAATAAATCCGTCATGGCAAATTGTAAAAGCGTTGCCCGAATTGATCTCTGGCTACCGTGTTGAGAAATTGCGCGTGCCGACTGAGTTTGGCAAATCAATTAAAGTCGTCGCTATTGCCATTGATAAATTAAAACCCAGTATCGTCCTGTGCCTCGGTCAAGCAGGGGGACGCGCGCACATGAGCGTCGAACGCGTGGCGATTAATGTGGATGATGCACGCACGGCCGATAACGCAGGTGCGCAGCCGATTGATGATGCGATTGTTATCGACGCGCCTGCTGCCTATTTTTGCACCTTGCCGATCAAGGCCATGGTGGTCGGCATGACAAAAAAACATGTTCAGGCTGAGGTTTCAAATTCTGCCGGTACCTTTGTCTGCAATCATTTAATTTTTGGCGTGCTGCATCACATCGCGGTAAAACAATACCCCATTCGCGCAGGCTTCATGCACGTGCCATTTTTGGATTCGCAGATTGTCGGTCGTAACGATGTTCCATCGATGCCGCTACTTGCCATGATTGATGGAACAAAAGCAGCCATAATTGCAGCCATCAAACATCGAGAAGACATTAAATCAATCGGTGGCGCGCACCATTAATTTTTAGGAGTTCACCCTATGAGCAAAGCCATAACTAAAGTCTATGCTGACGCAAAATCCGCACTCGCCGATTTGTTAAAAGACAACATCACCATCGCCGCAGGCGGCTTTGGCCTGTGCGGTATTCCGGAAAATCTGATTCAGGCGCTCGTCAATTCTGGTGTGAAAGGATTAACCATTGCGGGCAACAACGCGGGTGTGGATGATTTCGGCATGGGCCTCTTGCTGAAAACGCGGCAGGTGAAAAAAGTGATCGCATCCTACGTCGGCGAGAACAAGGAATTCGAACGTCAGGTGCTGGCGAATGAACTGGAATTGCAGTTGGTGCCGCAAGGCACACTCGCTGAAAAATTTCGCGCCGGTGGCGCGGGCATTCCCGGCTTTTACACACGCACCGCCTATGGCACCAAGCTCGCTGAGGGCAAACACACGCACACCTTCGACGGCAAAGAATTTATTTTGGAAGAAGCAATTCGTGCTGATGTGTCCATTGTGAAAGCGTGGAAAGGCGACAAAGCGGGCAATCTTATCTATCGCAAAACCACACGAAATTTTAATCCAATGATTGCCACCTGCGGCAAAGTCACTGTGGCCGAAGTGGAAGAATTGGTTGAAATCGGCGAACTCGATCCCGATCAAATTCACACGCCGGGTATTTTTGTGGATCGCATTATTGAAGGCCCGAAATTTGAAAAGCGGATTGAGTTCCGCACCATTAGCGGCGGTGCGGCATCGAAAAAAGATTCGCCCATTCGCGATCTCATGGCTAAGCGCGCGGCGAAGGAATTGCGCGATGGTTTCTACGTTAATCTCGGCATCGGCATTCCCACGCTCGTTGCCAATCATATTCCCGCTGGCATGAGCGTGACCTTGCAAAGCGAAAACGGCTTGCTTGGTATTGGCCCGTTTCCCACGGAGGAAACCATTGATGCGGATTTGATCAACGCAGGCAAACAGACGATCACCACCATTCCCGGCTCCAGCTTTTTCTCCAGTGCTGATTCATTCGGCATGATTCGCGGCGGGCATGTTGATCTCTCCATTCTTGGCGGTTTAGAGGTCGCTGAGAACGGCGACCTCGCCAACTGGATGGTGCCCGGCAAAATGGTTAAAGGCCCTGGCGGCGCAATGGATTTGGTGTCGGGTGTGAAGCGCGTAGTGGTGTTGATGGAGCACACGTCCAAAGATGGCGCGTCGAAAATTTTGAAAAATTGCTCGTTGCCGTTGACCGGTAAAGGCGTGGTGAATCTGATCATCACTGATCTTTGTGTGTTCGAAGTTGAACTTGCGGACGGAAAAAACGGTGGCTTGGTGTTGACGGAATTACATCCCGGTGTGACGCTTGCGCATGTGAAAGCGAAGACGGCGGCGGCGTTTCGGGTAGCGCTATAAAATAGTAAAGTACTAGGTTTGATGCGGTTTAACGAGCAAAAATGCTCTAAAAGCTGCGCCAGTACTAGTGTTCAGTTTAGTTAATAGTGTGAGCCAGTTTTGTAAGCCAATAGCGCACCCAATATCTTTAAGGTATTTTCAAAAAATGAAAATTATAGTCATGGGCGCAGGCATTATCGGCACTGCCAGTGCGTGGTATCTGGCCAAGCTCGGTCATGAAGTGACCGTCGTTGATCGTCAGCCTGCCGCAGGATTGGAGACCAGCTTTGCCAATGGTGCGCAGATTTCGGTTTCGCAATCCGAGCCGTGGGCGGCACCGGGCGCGCCGTTCAAGGTGTTGAAGTGGCTGATGAAGGATGACGCGCCGCTGTTGTTTCGCCCGAAAATGGATTTGCATCAGTGGATGTGGGGCGCACAATTTTTGGTGGAATGTTTGCCGTGGCGCTTTCGACACAATATTCGTGAGATGGTCAATCTTGGTTTATATAGCCGCGAATCGATTCAGGAATTGCGTGCCGAAACCGGTATTGAATACGATCATTTGACGCGCGGTATTTTGCAGTTTTATACGAGTCATGATGATTTTGCAGCGGCGAAAGATGCGTCAAAATTATTGCTGCAATACGGCATTGAGCGCGAAGTAAAAACCGCTGAAGAAGCGATTGCAATTGAGCCTGCGCTCAATCACATTCGTGATCGCCTGGCCGGCGCGACCTATGCGCCAACTGATGAATCGGGGGACGCGCATACCTTCACACAAAAACTTGCGGCGCTATGTGCTGCCAAAGGTGTGACCTTCAAATACGGCGCAACCGTTGAGGCCATCGAAGTCGATGATAGAAAAATCAGCGGCTTAAGACTTCGCCATTCGAATGGTCATACCCAAACCGCCAAGGCGGAAGCGTATGTGTGCGCGATGGGCAGCTACAGCTATTTAGTGTTGAAGCAGATCGGCCTGTCGATTCCCGTGTATCCGGCGAAAGGTTATTCGGCCACGCTATCAACCAAAGGTTTTTCCGGCGCACCGATGGTGAGCTTGACTGATGAAGCGATGAAGATCGTGTTCTCACGCATCGGTGATCGTATGCGCATCGCAGGCACAGCGGAGCTGGATGGTTACAGCACGAATTTATCGATGATCCGCGCCGAGGCGCTGGTGAAGCGCGCACGCGAATTATTTCCAGGTGCCGCTGATTACGACAATCCGGTTTACTGGACCGGCTTGCGACCCGCCACGCCATCGAACTGCCCGCTGATTGGCCGCACCAAATTTTCCAATCTGTTTTTGAACACCGGTCACGGTACGCTGGGCTGGACGGAAGGCTGCGGGTCAGGTCGTGCGCTGGCGGATTTGATGTCGGGAAAGAAGCCGGATGTTGATTATCAATTTTTAAAATAATTTTCGATCCATCCAGGATTTTCATGCCCACCATTTCCTTGAGCAGCATCCAATCCGCCCGCGAAGTCCTCAAAGATCACATCGCCAACACGCCGTGCTTGCATTCGCGCACGCTGTCTGAAATCACCGGCGCGAACGTCTATCTCAAATTTGAAAATCATCAATTCACGGCGAGCTTTAAGGAACGCGGTGCATTAAATAAATTAAATTCACTTGACGTCGCGCAACGCAGGGCTGGCGTGATCGCCGCCAGCGCGGGCAATCACGCGCAAGGCGTATCGCATCACGCCACCCGTATGGGCATTCCGAGCGTGATCGTGATGCCGCGCTTCACGCCAAATGTGAAAGTCGATATGACGCGCCGTCATGGCGCTGAAGTCGTGTTGTTCGGTGATGATTTTGATGAAGCCAAGGCACACGCGTTTCAATTGGCGGAACAGCGCGGCATGACGTTTGTACATCCCTACGATGATGAAAAAGTGATCTCGGGCCAAGGCACCATTGCGCTCGAAATGCTCGAAGCGCAGCCGCAGCTTGATATGTTGTGCATCGCCGTGGGCGGCGGCGGTTTGATTAGCGGCATGTCGATTGCGGCCAAGGCATTGAAACCGGATATCGAAATTCTGGGCGTCGAAACATCGCGTTTCCCCTCGATGCTTGCGGCGATCAAAGGCGAGACACCGATCTTCGGAACCTCCACAATCGCGGAGGGAATCGCGGTGCGCGAACCGGGAAAATTAACCCTTGGCATCGTCAAGAAACTGGTAGGCGATATCGTGCTGGTCGATGAAGGCGATATTGAGGAAGCCATTGTCATGCTGCTTGAAATCGAGAAAACGGTGGTCGAAGGCGCGGGTGCCGCATCGCTTGCCGCGATGATGCAATACCGCGAAAGATTTGTCGGCAAACACGTCGGTCTGGTGCTGTGCGGCGGCAATATCGATCCGTTGATGCTTGCCGAAATCATCCAGCGCGGCATGGTGCGCTCGCACCGCCTGACGCGGATTAAAGTCGAGCTACGCGATCTCCCCGGCGCACTCGCCAAAATTACCAC
>JANXWW010000078.1 GCA_025350945.1 Burkholderiales bacterium | reverse complement strand
ATGATGGGCGCTGTTGAGAAATTGTACTTAACGGACAGTGTTCCCGTTTTGAAAGACGCGCCGTGGAGCGAAAGCGCGGAAGATTCTTTGCTGGGCTCGCTACTGACTGACAATGCGCGTTACGACGAAGTGGCGGGTATTTTGGAGGATCGCGATTTTTATCTTGGCGCGAACCGGCATATTTTCCGCGCGATTTCTACATTGATCTCTGAAAATAAACTGGCTGAAGTTGTGTCGGTTTCGCAGTGGCTTAAAGATCGCGACTTGCTAGAGCAAGTGGGCGGCTTTAAAGAAATAGCTGATCTGGTGGAAGCGGGCACATCGGCCAATATTCGCTTGTATGCCGAAATTATCCGCGATAAATCGATTTTGAGGGCGGTAATAACTGTCAGCGGGAAAATGGCTGATCTTGCCTTTTCCGCAAATGGGAAAACGGCCCAGACCGTGCTGAGCGAAGCGCAAGCGCTATTGCAGACCGTGGATGCGAATACGATGCGTGGCGAGAAAACGTTTCGCTCTGCACAGGAGCTGCTGGCGGATGTTTTTACGCGCATGGAAAATATCAAGGAAGGCGAAGCGGACGGCGTTCGCACAGGTTTCCGTGGTGTTGACGCGATTGTCAATCCGCTTTTGCCGGGGCAGCTAATCGTAATCGGTGCCCGGCCCGCAGTAGGCAAAACGGCGCTGGCGGTCAACATCGCCATGAGTGCGTCGATTTTGCAAAAAAAGACGGTGGGTATGTTTTCAATGGAGATGACCGACATTGAAATTTTCACGCGCGTGCTATCAGGCGTATCGCGAGTGCCCAGCGGAAAATTTCGCGAAGCGCGGTTATCGGATAAAGATAATCGCCATGTCATGGATGCCGCAGCAAAAATAAACGAAATGCAGTTTTTTATTGACGATACGGGCGGGTTATCGATTGAGGAGCTATCTGCACGCGCGCGGCTGCAATCGCGTTTGATAGGCGGTTTTGGTTTGTTGATTGTCGATTATTTGCAGCTATCGCATGCGCGGTCGGGGTCGGACAATCGGTCGGTGGAATTGGGCATTGTGAGCGGTGGTTTGAAAAAGCTGGCGAAGGAGCTTAAGTGCCCTGTAATCGCATTGTCTCAGCTAAATCGCGATTCAACCAAGGCGCAAAAAAAACCGCGCATTTCCGAGCTGCGTGACTCGGGCTCAATTGAAGCGGATGCGGATATGATTTTTCTGCTGCACCGGCCTTATGCAGAGGATCAATCGCTGACCGATCAGGAACATGATGCGCTGCTGATTATAGGCAAACAACGCGGCGGGGCGCTGGGTGAGGTGCCGCTGGATTATGACGGGCGCTTAACGCGGTTTTTCGATTATGGCAAAGGGCCGTTTCGCGATGGGGCGGGTGGCTTAAATGGCGGGGATTATTCCGCGCAAAAAAACGGGGATTGAAGTATGAGTAATGCGATTATAAATTTGTGTTGGCCGGTGCAGTTGCCTGTTTCGGAAAAAGCGGTGTTGATGGTGTTTGCGGATGCTGCCAGCGATAACGGTTTGTGTTGGTTGCGTATCTCAACGGTCTGCGTAAAGACGTGCCTGGCAGATAGAAGCGTGCAACGGGCCATATTGTCGCTGGAATCCAAAGGGCTTTTGAAGCGGAAAATGCGCGATGGTCGATCATCTGTGTTTTACGTGATTATCAGCGCGGTGCAAGAATTGGTCAGTAAAAGTAAGGTAGAGGAATGTTTGCCGGTTTCGGTGGTTGATGCTGAAATTGATTTTGATGATGTTGAAGATGTCGACGCTGTTGGCGTACAAAACCCCCGACACAGTGTCACCCCCCCCCGACACAGTGTCACCCATAACCCTTTCTTAACCCTCAATGAACCAAAACCTTCTGGCGCTAAAGCGCCAAACCGTCAACAGGTGGTGAATAAATCTAGTGACGCATTGGCATTTGAACAGTTTTGGGCAGCGTGGCCGCGATCTCCAAACAAGAAACGAAAGGCGGAAGCGAAGCAAGCGTGGGATCGAGGCAAGATCGACAAGGTTGCGGGCTTGGTCATGCGACATGTGCGAGCAACGATACAGCTATCGGATGCTGCCACGCGAGACGGTGGGCAATACTTGATTTCACCACGGCGCTACCTGCAATCTCAGGAATGGGACGATGTGGCGACCGTAGACGCGCAACCGGCTAAAGCTGTGCAGGCTTGCGGTTGCGGTGTGCAGGCCATTTTCAGAGTAGGGCATCGGTGGTTTTGTCAGTCTTGTTTCGATAAACGTGATCGTTGAAACGAGAGCAAGCGATGAATTATTTTAAGCAGCAAGAGACTGCAAACGAGATAGAAAATTGGGTCAAATGGGCTGGTGATAAACCGGCGATACTGCAATCGATAAAGTTTGATGATGCGAAATTGGATTTGAAAGATGCGCGACTTAGTGATCCCGTGACGCGTGTAGGCTGCGATGCGCAGCGGGCAGGCAGAACAGACGGGCGATTAAGATCGCTGCCTGAGTTAATGCGATATTCGCTGGTGATTGAATACACCCAGCTATGGACTCAAAAGCAAAAGGCGGCAATGTGCAAGGTGTCTGTGCCGACGTACTGCAAAAAATTAGCTGATGCACATTTGCTATTTTGGGGGCAAGTGTTGCAAACGCACCGCCCTGAAAGCCGCGCCAATGCTTGTGTTATCGAAAATGTCGAATAAAATATTTTTATATCATTTATATTTCTCGTCATGCTGTTGTTGTTGCGACCAGTACCTTCGGTTTAGGCGCTGAACGATAAAATAAAACCATCAAAGTAAAATTCTCCGGGTCCTTCCCCAATGTTTCGCACTGCGGCGCTTAAGACCGCGAAATTTGCCTAGTCTTTGTTTTTTTGTTACTAAACCGCAAATGATTCAACTCTACGGAATTTCACTAAACCGGCTCAACTATGGAACTTGAAACGCTTTCACTTTCGGGTTTTGCGACTAAGCATGGATGGCACAAATCACGTTCATCGCAGTTGAAAAAAGAGGGAAGGTTGATTCTAGATTCGAGCGGCAAAGTGTTGGTGGCTGAATCGGAAGCGTTGCTGTTTAGCACCACCGACCCGACCAAAGCAGGCGTAACAGAGCGTCACCAAATAAATCGTTCGCAGGGCATGCTAAGCGAGGCCCTGACGGCAGTAAGCGACGAAGCTGCGGACATCATAGGCAACAGCTCCAGCCAGCGCCGCGCTGCCGCGTTAGCTGACATTGCCGAGCTAGACCGAGACCGGCAATTCGGCAAAGTATGTGATGTTGAAATTGTGCAATCGGTGTTGATGGAGAACTACACCGCGATACGCCAGATGGCCGAGCAAATTCCGTTTGAGATGAAGCCGCTAATCAACGCCGAGAGCTTTGATTTGCTGCAAAAGAAAATGCGCCACCTGCTCGAAACCGTAAGCAACACCGCGTCAACATTTGCGGACAAACTTAAAAACACCGAACAATAAATGCCATTCGATGGAATCCCATTCGCCAGCCAAAAACTAGCTTGGGAATCGCTGGCAGCTGCATTAAAGCCCACCGAACAGATTTCGATCTGGCGCTGGGCAGACAAAAACATTTACTTGCCGCAAGGCACCACCCCGAAGTGGGGGCAATACCGCACCGATCTTGTGCCGATGTCGCGCGAAATCATGCAAGTGCTTTCGCCTGATCATCCATGCAAAAAAGTAGTTGCGATGATTTCTGCGCAGCTATTCAAAACGCAAGTTGGTTTAAATTTCATCTGTTTCAACATCGCCCACAATCCGCAAACGATCCTGGTCGTCTACCCCACAATTGAACTCGCAGAAGATTGGTCTACAGATAAATTTTCGCCAATCGCAAAATCTTCATCGCTGGTAAAAAATTCGTTGGCGGTCGCAAAGTCTCGCGACGGTTCAAACACCATCCTGAAAAAATCGTTTGCGGGTGGCAGTTTAAAGATTGCGGGCGCGAATACGCCTTCCTCGCTGGCTTCGCGCGGTGGTGCGATTCTGTACTGTGATGAGATTGATCGCTACCCCGCTAGCGCAGGCATTGAGGGCGACCCGATCACAATTGCCGAGCGCGCGTTGATTGCGTACCAGGACCAGTGCAAAGAATACATTTCTAGCACGCCAACGATTAAAAGTTTGTCGCGAATCAACAAGGAATTCCAGCTTTCAGATCAGCGACGGTATCACGTGCCTTGCCCGCATTGCGACGAATTGCAAGTGCTCAAATGGGAAAACTTGAAGTGGGATCCGGGCCAGCCTGAAACGGCGCACTTTGTCTGCGAAACCAACGGCTGCGTAATTCATGAAGCCAGTAAAATGAGCATGCTGCCCGACATACAGATGGGCGGTCGTGCGAAATGGATTGCAGGCAATCCTAGCTCGCGGATTCCTGGCTTTCACGCTTGGGCTGCCTACGCTTCGCTGGGCATGGGTTTAAGCTGGGTAAAGTTGGCCGAAGAATGGGAAAAATGTGCGCGCGATCCTGAACAGGAAAAAGCGTACATCAACATTTACCGCGGCGAATGTTTTGACGATCCCACGGAAAAACTAGATTGGGAAGTCATCAAAAGCCGCGCCACGCCGTATGCGTTGCGCAGCATCCCAAAGGGTTGCTTGATTCTGACGGGTGCCGTCGATGTGCAGGGCAATCGCCTTGAGCTGCAAATCATCGGCTGGGGTCGCGATGGCAAGGTATGGGTCATCGATTACATTGCGCTGCCGGGCGATCCTACGCAGCAAGCCGTTTGGGAGGAGTTAGATAAAATTCTGCTAACACCGATGGTCAATCGGTTTGGCGTGTCGATGTTAGTTCGCGCATGTGGCATTGATTCGAACTACCTCAAAGATGACGTTTTGAAATATGTCAGAACGCGCGAACACCGAGGAGTTTTTGCGTTGCACGGCTCAAAAATACAAGGCCGTCAAGCCATTGGCACCGCAAAACAACAGGATCAAACGGCGCGCGGCAAACAAAAGAAAATCGGCGTCAAATCGTGGCTAATCGGTTCTGACACTCTTAAACACACACTGTTTTTGTGGTTACAGGCCGATGGAAAAGACGGCATGGACGAAACCAATCGTCGAGTGCATTTTTCGGATGGCTTGCCTGACGAATATTTCACCCAGCTATGCGCAGAAATTTATGACCCGCACAAAAAAATGTGGGTAAAACAGCAATCCCGCAACGAAGCGCTTGACACTTTCATTTACAACATCGCCGCCAGCCGTCACCCAAAGCTGCGGCTGCACCTGTTTCGCGAGTCAGACTGGGCCAGATTTGAACAAGTGATCGAACCCGCGAACGGCGATTTGTTTCGAGCAGCGCCAAATAGCGAAGCCAATAGCGAAAATACAGCGCTGGTAGAAACAAACAATCTTTCCGATAAACCGCTTGTGAAAAAAGTTGCTTCACGTGAAACAAGCGGATTTGTCAATGCGTGGAAATCTCGTCGATAACCCGTTTAAGCGTACCTCCCTGAGAAGTGTTTAGCCCCGTTCGCGGGGCTTTTTTTATTTGGAAAAATCATGACCGAACAAGTTTCAGTTGCCGTTCAAAATGCCACGCTCGACCAGGCCGAAACCACCGTGGGCACGTCGCCCGTGTTGCAAATTCGCACCGGCTCGCCACCCGCTAACTGCGCCGCTGCCGACACCGGCACATTGCTGTGTCAAATGACATTACCGTCCGACTGGATGAGCAATGCGGCCGCAGGCGTAAAAGCCAAGCTGGGAACATGGTCGGGCACCGCCTCAGCGGGTGGCGTAGCGGGGCACTATCGGCTTAAAGATTCCACCGCTACCACCACGCATCGCCAAGGCACGATCAAACAAAACGTAGTGATCGCCACCAGCGCGCTGACGGCCGCAACCGGTAACGTGTTGACCTTTGCCGCCACCACTGGCGTTGCTGTGGGCGACATGGTCAATGGCACAGGTATTCTGGTTAACACCAAGGTGCTGGCGTTCACCGGCACCACGGTAACCCTGAGCGTCGCGTCATCCGCTGGCGTCGCCAGCGCGGCCAATATTACGTTTACCGGAGATATGGCCATCGACAACAGCACCATCGCCAATACGCAGCCGGTCACTGTGACCACCTACCAAATCACGCACGGCATGCCTTAAAAAATTCAAAGGGATCAATCATGGATTTAAAAACCAAAGTCGCAAAAATAGACGAGCTATTAAACACAATTGCCACGCATGACGATGAAGAGCATTCAACGGTGATCGTGGCGTTAGCTCATGTAAAAAAATTGGCTGATATTTATTTGGAACAGACAAGCCAGCGTCGAAATGAAAAAGCCTTGTTGCTTGCAGAATCATTAGCGCAATCCACTTAAAACATTTGCACAAGGTTAAATCGTGGCCATTACCACACTCGACAACGTCATTGCCGGGGCTCGCCCACCGCAACGCTTTGTCAAAGCGTTATCGCCTACGCTTGTTGTAGGCCGTCCGCATAGCTTTTGGGGCATCGGCGGCATTCCTGGCGCGGGCAGCTATGACACCACGCTAGCAGGAGTAGCGCTTTCAAGTTCCGGCGGTCCGGTAAACGGCCAAATATTTCGTGCCGATCCGGTATCGGGCGAGTCATTGATTGCCAGATTCAAAGGTCAAGCCGCGCAGCAGGGAACATTAATTTTAGCCGATCGACTTTGGCATAACGGTGGACTTAGCGCCACGATCGCGACCGCGCAGACCATCAACAGCGCCACGTTCCCCGCTCGTGATGAGGCTTCAAGCATCAATGGCAAAGGCGTTTACATTGGTTTGGAAGTAAGCGCGATAGCCGGTGCAGGCGCGCCAAGTGTGACGCTCGGTTACACCAGCTCAGCAAACATCGCAGGCCGCAGCGCCGTCAATACTGATACGGTCATTACAGCTTCCGCAGCTGGTGCGTTTTATCAAATTGGCGTGCAAGCCGGTGATTACGGCGTGCGCTCAATCCAAACGCTCACGTTGTCAGCCACAATGACGTCCGGCACAATTAACCTGGTGGCTTATCGCGTGCTTGCCGATCTCGAGTTAACCGCCGCCAATGTGCCGAATGCGATTGATTCACTATTAGCCGGTGCGCCGCGCTTGCCAAATGGATGCGTGCCGTTTCTTATTTTCATTCCTTCCACAACCGCCGCGACCAGCCTCATCGGAAGTTATATCGAAGCACAAGGTTAAAAAATGGCAATCGCGCCGGTAGGCGATTGCGTCAGTAGCAAACAGTCATCGGGCACCACGTTTGTTGTTTCGTTGCCTACCGCAAACGCGGGCGAGCTGCTCACGATTGTGATCGGCACCAGCATTGCTGCCACGGTCACGTTCCCGGTGGGCTGGACGCAGCGCGAGCAAGGGGCAGACGGATTCGCCAGCAATCAAGGCGCGGTGTTTGATAAAGTCGCCACCGGCACGGACGGCGCATCGATTTCTGTCACGTTGTCAACATCGCAGGCTGTCGCTGCCATTGCTTTTCGTGCAAGCGGACAAAATGCGGCAAGCGCTTACAACGTTTCAGCGATCAATAGCGGAACGGCCAATAATTCGACCGCGATGATCGCGCCGTCAGTGGTCACGACGCTGGACAATTGTTTTATCTTGCGCGCGTACAGCACCATGCAGGCCAGCAGCATTGATGCGCCGCTGAACCATTTGCCGCTAGGATTTGCCACAACCGGCAACACGTCAAGCGACAATAATAGTTTTTGCGCATACGCATATCAAGCTATTGCAGGCGCGACGGGCACCGCGACAACCAAAACCGACGCTGGCGGCGGCAGCCGTCCATGGGTCGCAATCACGGTTGCGTATGCGCCCGCGCTCTTGCCGATTATTAGCGCGCAGCCGCAAACAGGTGCAGTAGCAGCTGGTGCAACTTACAGCACCAGCGTCACCGCCACTGGCACGGGCACGTTGGCGTACCAATTGCAAAAGCGCAACGCGGCTGGCGCGTGGGTCAACAGCGGCTCTTCATCTTCTACTGGCGCATTTACCAGCGCTGTGCTGGCGGTATCGGACAACGGCACGGCCTATCGGTTTGTGATCACCGACACCAACGGCGCAACCACGAGCGCCACGTTTTATACCTTTGTCACGCTGCAATCGGTCGGGCGTGGCGCGTCAGTTTTAAACGGCTATGCGTATGCCGGAAAATCTCGCAACACGCAGATGATTTCGTTGTTGCGTAAAAACATTCCAGGCGGAGATTTTGCAAGCGCGCCCGCGTCAATATTTGGTAGCTACTTTGGTTTTGCCTTAGCGGCGGTCGTTCTAGGCAGCAACCTAAGTGCATCGCTAACCGATGCGCCGGAAATCGTTGCAGGCAGCGCTGTTTCAAGTATCAACACCGCCGCCGCGCTCACTGACGCGCGCGAGATAACAGCCGGTGCAGCAAGTGTTGCCAGCAACCTGGCAGCGGCTTTAACCGATGCACCCGAAGCCACGCAAGCCAATGCCAGCGTCGGGCAGCTCACAATCAACACCAGTGCGTCGCTAACCGATGCGCCGGAAGTAACAGCAAGCACCATCACCAGCGGCATCAACACCGCCGCCGCGCTCACTGACGCGCCCGAGCTCACAGCCGGTGCGGCAAGTGTTGCCAGCAACCTGGCAGCGGCTTTAACCGATGCCGCAGAGGTCACGCAGGCCGGTGCAAGTGTTGGTGCGCTGGCAATTAATATCAGCGCATCGATAACCGACGCGCCTGAGATCGTTGCAGGCATTGCGGTTTCAACCATAAATGCTTCAAGCGCTAGCACTGACGCGCCTGAGCAAACGATAATCAGCACCGCCAGCAGCATTAACGCGGCCGCAAATACGACTGAATTTGCCACGATTTTGAACGCAGCAACTAGCGCCGGTGCAACGGCGGCCGCTGTGCTGATTGATGCGCCTGAATTGGTACAAGCGCAAATATTAAAAGATGCAAGCGCCAGCGCGGTAACGGTTGAAGCACCTAGCAATATTTTTGCCGTAGGGCTGTTCGGCGTTGTTGCCGTGTTTGAAACTTTGGCGCGTTTTGTACTTGGCGAGCGTATCAATAACGCGAGGCTAGGCCTGCAAAACGAAAAATTAAATGCAAATCGCATTGCAATCGCAATTGAAAACGTCAACCCGGATCGTATTGGTGTCGGGACGGAAAAAGTCAATGCAAATCGCATCGGTGCAGGAACAGAAAACGTGTCCGGCTCAAGAATTGGGAATCCCAAAGAATGAATTTCAATAAAATCATCGCAGGCGACACATTGGATTTTTCCACCAATGTCGTTAGCTATCCGCCATCGGCGGGTTGGACATTGAAATATAGTCTGGTGCCCCGCATTGCAGGCGCGGTCATTTTAATTACCACCGCCGCCGATCTGGCGACCGATTTTCATCGCGCGCAAATCGCGCCAAGCGTGACAGCCGCCTACGCGCCGATGGATTACTCTTGGTCGTCGTGGGTTGAAAAAACAGGGGCGCGTTACACGGTAAATTCGGGCAGCATCACTGTCGCGCCCAATCCGGCAACGGTTTTGTTGGTTGATAATCGTAGCGTCGCGCAGAAAAATTTAGACGTGTTGGAAGCGGCAATCGCCGCTCGAATTAGCGGTGATTTGGTGCTGAAATATCAAATCGGCTCGCGCTCACTTGAAAAAGAGAGCATGAACTCGTTGCTGGCTTTACGCGCCCAATTACGCGCACAAATCGCCGCTGAAGCCGCTAAAGCTAATCTAAATAGCGGTAAAAACAGCAGCCGCTTCACCGCGATTGCATGGAATAACCCATGAGCAAATATGCCCGCCCACGCGCTTGGGATTTAGCGCCTGTCGCGCCGGTTGCCGCAACCAAAGCCGCGCCCGCGCCAATGCAGAAGCGCATGTTTGCGGGCGCGCAATTTAATCGGCTCACGTCTGATTGGATTGCCCAATCGACCTCAATTGATTCAGAAGTGGTCACCAGTTTGCGCACGTTGCGCAATCGCTCGCGTCAACTGGTGCGTGATAATGATTACGTCGCCAATGCGATGCGAATTATCAAAAATAATGTGATTGGCAGCGGAATTTCGTTTCAAGCGCAAGTGGTAATGCAGCGCGGCGGCAAACTTGACCAAGCCACCAACGACGCGATTGAGACGCAATGGAAACGTTGGTCAAAAGCAGATTCGTGCAGTGCAAACGGAAAACATTCGTTCGAAGATTTGGAGCGGTTGATTATTGGCGCGATTGCCGAATCGGGCGAAGTGTTAATCCGAATCGTTAAACAAAAATTTGGCAATAGCAAAATCCCGTTTGCGTTAGAAATTATTGAGTCAGACCAAATTGTCGAAAACCTCACCACCGGTCGTACCGACAACGCCAATCAAATCAAAATGGGTGT
>JANXWW010000030.1 GCA_025350945.1 Burkholderiales bacterium | reverse complement strand
CTGCATTCATTTTATAAAGAAGCCGTGGTTCCAAAGTTGATGAAAGACTTTGGCTACAAATCGGTAATGGAAGTGCCCCGTATTTCGAAAATCACGTTGAACATGGGCGTGGGCGAAGCGGTAGCTGACAAAAAGATTATGGATCACGCAGTTGGTGACATGCAAAAGATTGCAGGTCAAAAACCAGTGGTGACCAAATCAAAGAAATCGATCGCTGGTTTCAAAATCCGTGATGACTATCCTATTGGTTGCATGGTGACCTTGCGTTCAATGCGCATGTATGAATTTTTGGATCGTCTCGTGACCGTTTCTTTGCCACGTGTTCGTGACTTCCGTGGTATCTCGGCTCGTTCATTTGATGGCCGTGGTAACTACAACATGGGTATTAAAGAGCAGATTATTTTTCCGGAAATCGAGTACGACAAGATCGATGCGATTCGTGGGATGAATATTTCGATTACGACCACCGCGAAAACGGACGCAGAAGCCAAAGCGCTTTTGTCCGCGTTCAAGTTTCCTTTCCGAGGTTAAGCGCATGGCCAAGCTCTCAGTGATTAACCGTCAGGAAAAGCGCGAAAAGATGGTAAAGCAGTTTGCCTCCAAGCGTGCCGCGCTGTTAAAAATTATCAACGATCAGTCTATTTCAGAAGAGGATCGGTATCAGGCCCGCTTGAAGTTGCAGGCGCTGCCGCGTAATTCGAGCCCTTCGCGTTTGCGCAACCGTTGTGCAATCACCGGTCGTCCACGTGGTGTGTTTAGCAAATTTGGCTTGGGGCGCATGAAGTTGCGCGAAATTGCGATGCGCGGTGAAGTGCCGGGTCTCGTTAAAGCAAGCTGGTAGACGGAAAGCGACGGAGAAAATAATATGAGCATGAGTGATCCGATCGCCGATATGTTGACTCGCATTCGTAATGCGCAGCAATCGGAAAAAGTCGATGTGACGATGCCTTCTTCCAAAGTGAAGACGGCCATCGCCAAAGTGTTGAAAGACGAAGGCTACATTGAAGATTTCGCTGTCCGTAGCATCGAAGGCAAGCCGGAATTGAATGTCAGTCTCAAATATTACGCAGGCAAACCGGTTATCGAAAAGATCGAGCGTATTTCACGCCCTGGCCTTCGCGTATATCGTGGCCGCGAAGAAATCAAACCTGTCATGAATGGTTTGGGTGTGGCGATTGTTTCCACTTCTAAAGGCGTTATGACAGACCGCAAAGCGCGCGCGACCGGTATCGGTGGCGAAGTTTTGTGCATCGTCGTATAAGGGGATAGCGATGTCACGTATTGGTAAAGCGCCCATTACTGTTCCGGCAAAAGTTGAAGTAACTTTCGGCGCAGAAAAAATTACCGTTAAAGGCCCGCTGGGTACCTTGACGCAAGCAACGTCAGAGCACGTGACCTTCAAGCAAGAAGGCGCCACGATTACCTTGGCGGCGGCAAACGACAGTCAGGAGGCCAATGCAATGTCGGGCACCATGCGCGCGCTGATCGCGAATATGGTCAAAGGCGTTGATAAAGGTTTCGAGCGTAAATTATTGCTGGTGGGCGTGGGTTATAAAGCGCAAGCGCAGGGCGACAAGCTGAACTTGACGCTTGGCTACTCGCACCCCGTAGTTCACGACATGCCTGAGGGCGTGAAGTGCGTGACCCCAACCGCAACTGAGATTTTGTTGACGGGTACCGACAAGCAGAAGGTTGGCCAAGTGGCCGCCATCGTGCGCGGATACCGTCCTCCTGAGCCGTACAAAGGCAAAGGCGTGCGTTATTCGGACGAAGTCATCGTCCTCAAAGAAACGAAGAAGAAGTAAGCGAGGCCATCATGATTGATAAAAAAGTTACTCGTATTCGTCGCGCTGCAAAAACCCGCGCCACTATTGCCCGGTTGAAAGCAACACGTTTGACGGTGCTCCGCACCAATTCGCATATTTATGCTCAGATTATTGACGCCTCGGGCTCAAAAATTTTGGCTGCGGCCTCAACTGCTGAAAAAGAAGTTCGCGCACAGTTGAAAAATGGCGGCAATAAAGACGCCGCCGTGGCGGTGGGTAAACGCATCGCTGAGCGTGCGAAAGCCGCTGGTGTGACCACAGTTGCATTTGACCGCGCAGGTTTTGCGTACCACGGTCGCGTCAAGGCTCTGGCCGACGCGGCTCGTGAAGCCGGCCTCACGTTCTAATCAAGGATCAGATAATGGCAAAGATGGAACGTAACAATCAGGAAGATAAGGGCGACGGCCTCCGCGAAAAGATGATCGCAGTAAATCGCGTCACCAAAGTGGTAAAAGGCGGACGGATTTTGGCGTTTGCAGCATTAACCGTAGTTGGTGATGGCGATGGTTCTATCGGTATGGGCAAGGGCAAATCAAAAGAAGTGCCGGTTGCCGTCCAAAAAGCAATGGAACAAGCGCGCCGTAAGTTGGTCAAGATCCCATTGAAAAATGGCACCCTGCACCACACTGTTATCGGCAAGCACGGCGGTACAAAAGTATTTATGCAACCCTCGGCTGAAGGTAACGGTATCAAGGCTGGCGGTGCGATGCGCGCGGTATTTGAAGTCATGGGCATTACCAACGTGTCGGCTAAATGTCACGGTTCCACCAATCCATACAACGTGGTACGCGCAACGCTGGATGGTCTGTTAAAAATCAGTCGTCCTTCCGAAATCGCTGCAAAGCGTGGCAAGACCGTTGAAGAAATTCTCGGCTAAGGATCAAGAAAATGGCAAACGAAAAAACAATCAAGGTAACGCTCCTCAAAAGCACTATTGGTCGCCTGGAAGCACATAAAGCATGTGTTCGTGGCTTGGGCTTGAAAAGACAGCGTCACACCGTCACTGTAATAGATACACCATCAAATCGCGGCATGATCAATCGCGTGAGCTATTTGCTCCGCGTTGAAGCCTGATTCAGCGCTTGTCACGCTTGTCAGCAACTAACTGCGACTCATAAGGTATAAGAATTATGGAATTAAACAATCTAAAGCCTTCCGAAGGTGCTAAAAAGAATCGTCGTCGCGTCGGTCGCGGTATTGGTTCCGGCCTCGGTAAAACAGCCGGTCGCGGGCATAAAGGTCAAAAATCACGCTCAGGCGGCTTTCACAAAGTTGGTTTTGAGGGCGGACAGATGCCATTACAGCGTCGTTTGCCCAAACGTGGCTTTATCTCACTGACCCGTAATGACACTGCCGAAGTACGTTTGTCCGAAATTGCAAAAATGCCGGGTGATGTGGTTGATTTGATGATGTTGAAGCAGGCCGGTATTGTTTCCATTAAGGCCATTGCAGCGAAAGTTGTGTTGTCAGGATCGATTGACAAGAAAGTCAAGCTGTCTGGTATTGCCACGACCAAGGGTGCCAAAGCTGCGATTGAAGCGGCGGGTGGGACTGTCGAGGAAATCGCTAAAATTGTGCGTCCACGCAAATTGCCCAAGAAATAAATAGGAAACTGAGTTGGCATCAAATCCCTTAGCTGCGGTTGGCAAAATGAGTGACCTGAAACGCCGCTTGGTGTTTCTGGTGTTGTCACTTATTGTGTTTCGCATTGGCACGCACATCCCTGTGCCAGGAATTGACCCGGTTCAGTTAAGCAAGCTGTTTGAAACGCAAGGTGGCATCTTGGGCATGTTCAACATGTTCTCCGGTGGTGCTTTATCTCGCTTTTCTGTGTTTGCATTAGGAATCATGCCTTACATTTCGGCATCTATCATCATGCAATTGCTGACGGTGGTTTCGCCGCAGTTGGAAGCGCTAAAGAAAGAAGGCGAAGCCGGTCGCCGCAAAATTACGCAATACACACGCTACGGTACGGTTGCGTTGGCGTTGTTCCAGGCGGTGGGTATTTCTATTGCCTTGGAGTCGCAACAAGGTTTGGTAGTGGACCCCGGCATGATGTTTAGATTTGTCACCGTGGTGACTTTGGTTACTGGCACATTGTTTTTGATGTGGCTCGGTGAGCAGATTACAGAGCGCGGTGTTGGTAATGGTATTTCACTAATTATTTTTTCAGGTATTGTAGCCGGTTTACCAGCGGCAATCGGTAGCACGTTGGAGTTGGCGCGAACAGGTTCAATGTCTATACCGGCAGTGTTGTTTATTGCGACGCTGGTGGTTGCCGTCACGATGTTTGTTGTATTTGTGGAGCGTGGTCAGAGAAAGATTTTGGTCAACTACGCAAAGCGTCAGGTGGGCAATAAGCTATATGGTGGCCAGTCTTCGCACTTGCCTTTGAAACTGAATATGGCTGGCGTGATCCCACCCATTTTTGCGTCGTCCATTATTTTGTTTCCTGCGACCATTGCGGGTTGGTTTGGATCGAACGAAAAAATGGTGTGGTTGAAAGACATTGGTGCCGCGTTAGCGCCCGGTCAGCCGCTTTATTCTGTATTGTATGCAGCAGCGATTATTTTTTTCTGTTTCTTCTACACAGCACTTGTGTTCAATTCGAAAGAGACAGCAGAGAATTTGAAGAAGAGCGGTGCGTTTGTGCCAGGTATTCGTCCCGGTGAGCAGACAGCACGCTACATTGACAAGATTTTGATGCGCCTGACGTTAGTTGGTGCGGGTTACATTACGCTGGTTTGCTTGTTGCCAGAGTTGCTGCACATGAAATATAACGTGCCATTTTATTTTGGTGGTACATCGTTATTGATTATTGTGGTGACGACCATGGATTTTATGGCGCAGTTACAGGCCTACATGATGTCGCACCAGTATGAAAGTCTTCTGAAGAAAGCAAACTTCAAGGGCCAGGGTTTCCCGGTTCGCTAATCGCTGTGATTAGTTGACAGGTCTAGGAGAAAAGAATAGCGCATGGCGAAGGAAGAAACGATTCAAATGCAGGGTGAGATTGTGGAGACGTTGCCCAACGCCATGTTTAGAGTAAAGCTGGAAAACGGACACATTGTGCTTGGTCATATTTCGGGGAAAATGCGCATGCACTACATCCGCATTTTGCCGGGCGACAAAGTCACTGTTGAGTTGACGCCCTACGATTTGACCAAAGCCAGAATTACTTTCCGTGCAAAGTAGTTGATGTAGAAACGTTTTGATTGCAGCTGAATAATTTTTGTAAGTGTTTGCGTATGCATTTACGTATGCGTGAGAAATACCAAGGAGCAAAAAATGCGAGTTCAAGCATCGGTTAAAAAAATCTGTCGTAACTGCAAATTGGTTCGGCGCAAAGGTGTGTTACGCGTGATCTGCAAAGAGCCACGTCATAAGCAACGTCAAGGTTAATTGGAAAGCACATCATGGCCCGTATTTCTGGTGTAAATATCCCGAATCATCAACATACTGAAATCGCCTTAACCGCGATCTATGGTGTTGGTCGTACTACTGCGAAGAAAATTTGCGAAGCTGCCGGTATTAACCGCGCCGCAAAGATCAAAGATCTCTCTGATGGGGACATGGACAAGCTGCGCGAGCAGGTTGGCAAGTTCACCGTTGAGGGTGATCTTCGCCGTGAAATTTCCATGAGCATCAAGCGTTTGATGGATTTGGGTTGTTATCGTGGTACGCGTCATCGCAAGGGTTTGCCTTGCCGCGGTCAACGCACCCGCACCAACGCACGTACGCGCAAAGGCCCGCGCAAAGCCATTCGTCTCGCTAAGTAAGCGGATGAAAACAAGTTTAGAGTGAAGGAATAAGCATGGTTAAACCCACAGCTGCAACACGCGTACGCAAGAAAGTAAAAAAGAATGTGTCGGAAGGCATCGCGCACGTTCACGCGTCGTTTAATAACACGATCATCACGATCACAGACCGTCAGGGCAATGCATTGTCTTGGGCGACTTCAGGTGGCGCGGGCTTTAAAGGTTCACGCAAATCCACACCATTTGCAGCCCAGGTGGCGGCGGAAGCCGCTGGTAAAGCGGCAATCGAGTGTGGCATTAAAAACCTTGAAGTTCGCATCAAGGGCCCAGGCCCAGGTCGTGAATCTGCGGTACGTGCATTGAATGCATTGGGTATCAAAATTTTGTCGATCGCTGATGTGACGCCAGTGCCGCATAACGGCTGCCGTCCACCCAAGCGTCGTCGTATGTAATTGCGGGAGATCTAAACGTGGCTCGTTATCTTGGTCCTAAATGTAAGCTCTCCCGTCGTGAGGGCACCGATCTATTTCTGAAGAGTGCTCGTCGCCCTCTCGATTCAAAGTGCAAACTTGAATCGCGTCCCGGCCAGCATGGCGCAAAGCAAAACCGTGTTTCCGAATACGGCACGCAACTGCGCGAAAAGCAAAAGATCCGTCGTATGTATGGCGTGCTTGAGCGTCAATTCCGCACTTACTTTGCCGAAGCAGAGCGTCGTAAGGGTGCGACCGGTGAAAACCTGTTGCAGTTGCTTGAGTCGCGTCTGGATAACAGCGTGTATCGCATGGGTTTTGGTTCAACGCGCGCTGAAGCCCGTCAGTTAGTGAGCCACTGTGGCATCTTGGTGAACGGTGAGCCGGTAAATATTCCGTCTTACTTGTTAAAGCCAAGCGACACAGTGTCATTAAAAGAAAAAGCACAAAAGCAGTTGCGCGTTCAAGATGCATTAAAGTTGGCTGAATCGCACGGTTTCCCAAGCTGGGTTGAAGTCGATGCCAAGAAATTTTCGGCTGTCTTCAAAAGCTTGCCAGATCGCGCTGAATTCGCCAACGATATTAACGAGCAGCTCGTCGTCGAATTGTATTCAAAGTAATCCCCGTTTTTTCGGGCGCGCCACGTCATACGTGGTGCGCCTTCACTTTTTAATAGAGGCCACCGTCAATGCAAAGCAATGCTACGACTTTCCTAAAGCCGCGCATCATCGACGTGCAGAATATCTCGCCGGCGCACGCCAAAGTGGTAATGGAGCCCTTCGAGCGCGGCTACGGCCACACGCTCGGCAATGCGCTCCGTCGCATCCTGTTGTCTTCCATGCCAGGCTACGCGCCGACGGAAGTCAAGATCGCTGGTGTGCTGCACGAATATTCCACCATTGAAGGTGTGCAAGAAGATGTGGTTGATATCTTGCTAAACCTCAAGGGTTTGGTGATGAAACTGCACAACCGCAACGAAGTCACGCTGAAGCTGAAAAAAGCAACAGCAGGCGCTGTAACCGGTGCTGATATTGAGCAAACGCACGACGTGGAAATTTTAAATCCTGATCACGTGATCGCGCACCTCACCGCAGGCGGCAAACTCGACATGCAACTCAAAGTCGAAAAAGGTCGCGGCTATGTTGCGGCTACTGCACGTCGCGCTGACCATGACAATCGCACCATCGGTTCCATTCTGCTTGACGCATCCTACAGCCCGGTCCGTCGCGTGTCATACGCGGTCGAAAGCGCGCGCGTAGAGCAGCGTACCGATCTGGATCGTTTAGTGATGGATATCGAAACCAATGGCGCGATTGAGCCAGAAGAAGCGGTTCGCTATGCCGCACGTGTATTGGTTGAGCAGCTATCCGTGTTTGCCGATTTGCAAGGCACGCCTATGCAGGCTGAAGAAGCTAAAGCGCCGCAGATTGACCCGATTTTGTTGCAGCCGGTTGATGATCTTGAGCTCACCGTTCGTTCCGCCAACTGTCTCAAAGCCGAAAATATTTACTACATCGGCGACTTGATTCAGCGCACCGAAAATGAATTGCTCAAGACACCGAATCTGGGCCGCAAATCGCTCAACGAAATCAAAGAAGTGCTCGCCACCAAAGGCTTGACGCTCGGTATGCGCCTTGAAAATTGGCCAGCCGCAGGTGTAACAAAATAGGCGTCACGATATAATTGTTGTACTTATAGTTAACGTTCCAAATTCATTAACCCATAACGATAACAAGGTTGGCCCGCAACATCGATGTTTCAGTGTTGATATAGCAGGGCAAAACGACCAAGATTTTAAAAGGAAATTATCATGCGTCATCGTCACGGTCTTCGTAAGTTAAATAAAACCAGCTCGCATCGTCTAGCGATGTTGCGCAATATGACCAATTCACTTTTCCAGCACGAGATCATCAAGACCACGTTGCCAAAAGCCAAAGAGTTGCGTCGCGTTGCCGAGCCGCTGATCACCTTGGGTAAAGAGCCAACGCTTGCCAACAAGCGTCTTGCGTTCAATCGCATGCGTGATCGCGATATGGTGTTAAAGCTGTTCGCTGAGCTTGGCCCACGCTACAAAGAGCGCAAGGGTGGCTATTTGCGCATCCTGAAATTTGGTTTCCGCAATGGCGACAATGCGCCCATGGCATTGGTTGAATTGGTAGATCGTCCAGAGCCAAGTGAAGCGCCAGCG
>JANXWW010000027.1 GCA_025350945.1 Burkholderiales bacterium | reverse complement strand
TATGCAAAAAATGAAATTAGTGGTGGTGGGCAACGGAATGGCTGGCATCCGCGCGGTCGAGGAATTACTGAAGCTCACGCCGCACCTTTATGACATCACCGTATTCGGCGCGGAGCCGCATCCCAATTACAACCGCATCCTACTTTCGCCTGTGCTGGCTGGTGAGCAGACGGTGCAGGATATTGTGTTGAACGATCTCGACTGGTACGCCGATAATCATATCCGCCTGTATACGAATAAAAAAGTAGTGAAAATTGATCGCAAGGCGCGCGAGGTAATCGCTGATGATGGCACCCGTGAGCCCTATGATCGATTGCTGTTGGCGACTGGTTCCAACCCGTTTATTCTGCCGCTGCCCGGTAAAGACCTTGATGGTGTGTTGAGCTATCGCGATATTTACGATACTGAGCAAATGATTGCAGCATCGGGCAAATATCAGGACGCAGTGGTGATTGGCGGTGGCCTGCTCGGTCTTGAAGCCGCCAACGGCCTCAAGCTGCGCGGTATGAACGTGACAGTCATTCACGTCATGCCATGGCTGATGGAGCGCCAGCTTGATCGCACTGCCGCCGACATGCTGAAGAAAACACTCGAAGCCAAGGGGCTGCAATTTAAGCTGGAAGCCAATACCGAAGCGCTAATCGGCGATGCCGATGAAGGCACAGCTGGACGTGTGAAATCAGTAAGGCTCAAAACCGGCGAAGAAATTCCTGCACAACTGGTGGTGATGGCGGTCGGCATTCGCCCCAATACCGCGCTCGCAGAATCCGCTGGGCTGCATTGCAATCGCGGGCTGGTGGTTAACGACACCATGCAAACTTATGACCCGCGTATTTATGCCGTTGGTGAATGCGTCAGCCATCGCGGTATCGCCTATGGCTTGGTGGCACCGCTGTTTGAGCAGGCGAAAGTGTGTGCAAATCACCTCGCCGAATTCGGCATTGGTCGCTACACCGGCTCACTCACCTCGACCAAACTCAAAGTCACCGGCGTTGATTTGTTCTCAGCCGGCAATTTCACGGGCGGCGACGGCTGCGAAGATATTGTGCTGGCTGATCCCGGTGCCGGTGTGTACAAACGGCTTGTCATCAAGGACGATAAATTAATCGGCGCAGTGATGATCGGTGACACCATCGACGGCACGTGGTTTTTTAAGCTGCTGCGCGATGGCACCAACATTTCCGAAATGCGTGATCGTCTGATGTTTGGCGAATCCAATCTGGGCGACACCGGACACCAAGGCCAGAGCAAAGCGCTCACCATGGCTGACACGGCCGAAGTTTGTGGCTGTAACGGCGTATGCAAAAGCACTATCGTCAAGGCAATCAAAGACAAGGGATTATTCACGCTCGATGACGTGCGTAAACACACCAAGGCGTCCAGCTCATGCGGTTCATGCACAGGGCTGGTTGAGCAGATTTTGATGTTTACAGCAGGTGGAGATTACTCTGAAGCACCCAAGAAAAAATCGATGTGCGGCTGCACCGATCATACTCACCAGGACGTGCGTGATGCGATTCGCAAAGAACATTTGCTCGCCATTCCGGATGTTTACAAAATAATGAACTGGCGCACACCCAATGGCTGCGCGAGTTGTCGGCCGGCGATCAATTATTATTTGCTCTCTACTTGGCCGCAGGAAGCGAAAGACGATCCACAATCGCGTTTTATCAACGAACGCTCGCACGCCAATATCCAGAAAGACGGCACCTATTCGGTCATCCCGCGCATGTGGGGCGGCATGACCAGCAGTTCGGAATTGCGGCGCATTGCCGAGGTGGTTGATAAATACAACGTGCCCGCGGTAAAAGTAACCGGCGGTCAGCGCCTCGATTTATTGGGCATCAAAAAAGAAGATCTGCCCGGTGTGTGGAAAGATCTTGATATGCCTTCTGGTCACGCCTACGCAAAAGCGTTGCGCACGGTAAAGACCTGTGTGGGCTCGGAATGGTGCCGCTTTGGCACGCAGGATTCCACCAGGATGGGGCAGGAGCTGGAGCGCGCGCTGTGGCGCATGCAGGCCCCGCACAAGGTTAAATTGGCGGTGTCAGGCTGCCCGCGTAATTGCGCGGAATCG
>JANXWW010000026.1 GCA_025350945.1 Burkholderiales bacterium | reverse complement strand
GCTGAAATTTGTTTACGAACAAATTGAAATGCCCACCACCCATGTGCTGCTCACGATTGAGCGCAATGGCGTCCTGATTGATGCGGCACTGCTGGAAAAACAAAGCGGCGAGCTCGGCATCAAAATGTTGGAGCTGGAAACCAAAGCGCACGAAGAAGCAGGTCAGCCGTTTAATCTAGGCTCGCCCAAACAACTCGCCGAAATATTGTTCGATAAAAAAGGCATTAAGCCTATCAAGAAAACACCGGGCGGCGCGCCATCGACGGATGAAGAAACACTGGCGAAATTAGCCGAAGACCATCCGCTGCCGAAAATTATTCTTGACTACCGCAGCGTCGCCAAACTCAAAAGCACTTACACCGATAAATTGCCGCGCATGGTGAACGCCAAAACGGGCCGCGTGCACACCAACTACGGGCAAGCCGTCGCGGTCACGGGGCGTTTGTCGAGCAATGATCCTAATCTGCAAAATATTCCCGTGCGCACTGCCGAGGGCCGACGCATTCGCGAAGCCTTTATCGCCCCACCCGGCAGCGTGATTTTGTCCGCTGATTATTCGCAGATTGAGTTACGCATCATGGCGCATTTATCATCCGACCCGGGCCTCGTCAAAGCATTCGCCGAAGGCATGGATGTGCATCGCGCCACGGCTGCAGAAATATTTAGCGTCGAGGCAAAGGAAGTCAGTAGCGAACAACGCCGCTACGCAAAAGTGATTAACTTCGGCCTTATCTACGGTATGAGCGCATTCGGCCTCGCCGCGAATTTAGGAATCGAGCGCGGAGCCGCCGCCAGCTACATCGACAAATATTTCGCCCGCTATCCCGGCGTTAAACAATATATGGAACGCACGCGAGCCGAAGCCAGCGAACAAGGCTATGTCGAAACCGTATTCGGTCGCCGCCTGTGGCTGCCCGACATCAGAAGCAGCAATCAAGGCCGCCGCCAAGGCGCCGAACGCGCCGCGATTAACGCACCGATGCAAGGCACCGCCGCCGATTTAATCAAACTCGCAATGATCGCGGTGCAGGGTTGGCTCGAGCAATCAAAATTGAAAACCAAGTTGGTGATGCAGGTGCATGATGAATTGGTGTTGGAAGTGCCTTCTTCAGAACTGGAAATTGTGAAGAAAGAAATTCCAGGGCTGATGACCAATGTGGCAAAGCTGGATGTGCCGCTGGTGGCCGAGCCGGGGGTAGGGGGGAATTGGGAGGAGGCGCATTGAGTGTAAATCACCCTATGGAAGGCCGTTCGAAAAGCAAAGACGCAACTTTTTTGGGACCTGCCAAAATCTTGCTTCCATTACTTGCAATCGTATATGGCTACTTTTCGCTAGCGGTCTATTTGCACCACATGGATCTGTGGTCATTTCAATTACAGTTTCTTGAAAAGCCAAGTCTTGTTTTACCGCTTGGAATAGTTGGCTTGATAATAATATTTTCACTAGGTTGCGTTTTCGCGGTTCCTGCTGTCCCGCATTCGTTGTACTCGCGCAGCGAGTACAACAAAACACTATCGTACATATTAGCGCCAAAGATGATATTTATTCCCATCCTGCTTTGGCTTGCTTATCTCTACATCATTTATTTTTTGCAAAATACATTCTCTACGTTGGGTACAGAAACTTTTTGCGCTACTTTTTTAACAGGCTTATTTACGCTTCTACAGCTTATTGTCGCTTTCTCAAACGGTATCACGATGGAAATTACTCGTCTTAGCTATGAGACCTATAGCGGCCAGGATAGAAAAAAAGCAATTGCGGGGTTGTTTATTCGTACCTACATTTCAAATTTGTTTATTGGCTTGTACAGCTTTTTACTTCCTGTGTTGCTCACTAAAAATTCGCAACTTGGAAGCGCCATTGCTTTGTCAGAGCCAATTAGGTTAGTCGCCTTGCTTGTCGTTGTATTGTGCGTTTTTCTCAGTGCATACGTCTTTGTGATATCAAAATCTGGAAATTTTTTCAAGAAATCTGTGCTCTTTTTTGCTGCACTTATCCCGCTTATTTATGTACTAACTTTTATTTTACCGAGGCAAATGCTGGTCTTATCAAGCATGGCACTTGGACAAATTGGGCTATCAGGCGGTACACATGTTTACGAGTGGATACCACCGAGCTGGGAAGAAGAGCGAAGAGTTTTGAATAGATTGAATAGAGAAGACATAACACGCGTTGGGCCTAACCGCTATACATTCTGCGCTTACAACGTGATGCGTTTTGACAAACAGATTGCTCTTTGCATTACAGAGAAATGTCGTGCGGCTTCAGGTAAAAATAAAATTGTTGATGCATACGAGGATGTTCAGCAGTTTGGTCCTTTAGTGCTCAATCTTGATGGTTTACGGATGGTGAAAGCGACGTGCGCGCGCGAGTGATTTCGTAGGTTGCGTTAGAGCGCGATTCGTTCGCAAGACAGTAGCAGCGCGGGTCAGCAAAGCAACGCGTCTCCGCAGATGAGTCGTAGCGTACACGTGGGCAGATGAGGTCTACCTCTACATTGTGTATGTTTTATACAGAAAGGAATTAAATCCAAATAAATTCAAATGCATCTTGAATACAAAATATCGCTTTCGAGAATTCTCAAGTTGTCGCGCCAACATCTTTGATCAACGATACTTTGCGTCGAGCAGTCTAGGGCGAGGCACTTATGAGTGAAGTCAGGCGAGTAATTCAGGCAGAACTGGCGGTTTACAGGCATAAAAAAATCAATCATCAAGCCCAATAAAAAACGGCAGATTTCCATCTGCCATTTCATTTTATACACCACAAACTCTAGTACCAACGCGCTTCTACAAGCATAAACGCCCCAAACGGCGCGCCAGTATTACTGTTTCGCGGCCACCGTCGCCGCACCCGCCACACTCTCTTTAAACCATTTATCGATCATCCGTTTTTCGTAGCGCAGAAATTCGTTTTTGCTGTACTGATTAAACGTTTGCAAATAATTCATATCCGAAATTTGTGTGGTGCCGCTGGTGAGGACTTTTCCCTGCGATTCAACGCTGTAGCGAATTTCGATTCTGGGCCAGTCGGCACCGCCGCGCAGAATGCGCAGATCCATCGGTGCGCCCGCGCGGTAGTCGCGTTCACCCGCAAGATCAACATCCAGCACTTCCACTTTAAAATCTTCGCCGGCAGGCAAGGTTGCGCCGAGCTTTTCGAAGTGCTCTTTTAGTCCGGCTTTGACGCGATCTTTTTCGTAGTGAGCGAATGGCATATCCGCGTATTTCTCTGGTGCGACAAAGTTCACCGTGGTCACTGCGTTCGCGACAGATGTTGCCATGCACAGAGTGCTTGAAATCATGAAAATGCTTGATAACAATTTTTTCATTTTGATTCCTTTTAAAAGGTTACAAGTTTTTATATTACGCCTACTGCAAAACTGCGGTGAAAAAACTGGCGCTGACTAAAACCATATCTGTAACAGGATTTTTCAGCGGCGATCGCGAAAAATTCCTGATAGCCGACTTCACTTCTCCTCAAACCCGCTCGATAAGCATAAACTTGCAGCACACTTTTTTATTCGAGGTTAAGACAATGATGAAATCGTTTCACCTTACCGCAGCCGCAGCCGCAACCGCATTGGCACTGTCCTTATTTGCAGCGCTTCCGGTCGGCGCACAAAACAATTACGATAAAGTTGAAATTAAAACCGAAAAATTGTCACCAACGACCTATGTTTTATTCGGTGCGGGCGGCAATATCGGACTCTCGGTTGGTGATGATGCGGTGTTTGTAATTGACGATCAATTCGCGCCGCTCACGCCGAAAATTACTGCTGCGATCAAAGCGCTGACCGACAAGCCGGTGAAGTTTGTATTGAACACGCACTGGCATGGCGACCATACCGGCGGCAATGAAAATCTGGGCAAGATGGGCGCACTGATTGTCGCGCATGAAAATGTGCGCAAACGCTTATCGTCGGATCAATTTATTGAATACATGCGCGCGAAATCAC
>JANXWW010000022.1 GCA_025350945.1 Burkholderiales bacterium | reverse complement strand
GATCGAGGACCGCGCGTCATCGGGCCGCGTCTTCCCCACCGCTCATCCCGTCGCACCCACGCGGAGCCCCTCGCCGCGTTCGGCCAGGAGGGAGAGCAGTTGGAGGAGGAGGAATTGCTGCTCGTGAGTGAAGCCGATGTAAAGTAATTTCATTATTTACTGAAATAACGGAAGGCAAGCGTTATGGTCATCTATCCGATCACAATTTATTTTGATGCCTCGTGCCAGCTTTGCAGCAGCGAAATTAATAATCTCGTAGCACGCGATAAACACCGCGCGATCTTGTTAGTGGATTGCAGTCCGGTAGATTTTGATGATCGCAGCTTGCCAGCCAATCGCGAGACGATGATGAACATAATTCATGCGCGCGATGCGGCAGGCGTTTGGCTACGCGGCGTGGATGTTTTTATCGCGGCGTATCGTGCGGCGAATTTGAATTTTATCAGCCGCCTGCTCGCACATCGCTTAATAAAACCACTCGCCGCACGAGGCTATCCGTGGGTGGTGCGCAATCGTTTTCGACTTTCGCAATTGGGGCTGCATCGGGTGATGAACTGGTTTACTCCCGCATCACCCATCGCCGCTGAAGCACATTCAAAAACGGCATTTGCGCGCAGCCAAACCTGCGCGGTTGAGCGTCAGGAGAAAGATGAATTTTCTGCTTGCGAAGCTGCAGAGATGAATAAACGCTAACTGCATTTAGCCACTCTCTCCACATAGAAATGCCATGTTGCGCTGTTACTTTGTCTTTTGGATAAAGGAAAGAAAATGAAAATTTTAATCGTCGGCGGAAACGGATTTATTGGTCGGCATATTGCACGTGCCGCGCTGAAACTTGGACACCATGTCGTTCGCGGCGTGAGGCTCTCAGGGATGGAGGCGAAAGACACGATCAATTGCAATATGCAGCGCGATATTGCGGCAAAAACATGGCTGCCGCGTCTTAACAATATTGATGCGGTGATTAATTGTGTGGGCGTATTGCGTGCGCCGAAAAACGTTTTACAGGCAGTGCATTGCGATGCGCCCGCGGCACTTGCAGCAGCTTGCTCGGAATTGAAAAAACCATTTCTGCATGTCTCCGTGCTGGGCTTAAATCACGCTGCCGCAACACCCTATTTCACCACCAAACGCGATGGCGAAGATGCAATTCGCTCGGCGCATTCGGGGGCGATTATTGTCAGGCCTTCGGTCGTGTTTGGTCATGATTCTCCCGCCACGCAATTGCTCTTGATGCAATCGCATTTGCCGGTGCTGTGTCTGCCGACAGATACCAAAGCGGTAGCACCAATTCATGTTGATGATCTGGCCGCGCTTTGTTTGTCATTAATCGGCACGGTGCGCGCATTGGGCTGTGATGTGGATGCGGTGGGTGCAGAGGAATGCTCAATCGCCAGCTATGTGCAGGCGCTGCGCACGGCGCGCGGCAATCCACGCGCTGCGTTAGTGCGCGTGCCGAATCGATGGATGCGCATGGGGCTTAAATGCGCAGCGTTTTGTGGCGCGCGCGCAATTACGCCCGAAGCACTTGATCTGATGGAGCACGCTCATACAGGCGATGCACGTGCGTTCACCCGCTGGATGCGCCGTGCACCGGCGGCGATGGCGTCGTTTCAGTCATTGGCATATTAAATGGTGCTTCTAAAAACCTAGAACGCCATTTGGCGCGGCGTTTTAGGCAAAATTGCTTCAAACACCGCGCGGGATAAAGAGTTTGCAAATCGCTGTCTATTCGCGCGGCACCATTTTCAGCACTCGCATGTATAATTAAAAGTCCAACATTTTCGCTATGAAAATGTTTAATTTTGATCGCGAATTTATCCTTGCCGATGGAACAAACTTACCAACCTAAAGAAATCGAAGCCCGCGCGCAAGCGCATTGGCAATCCACCAACGCATATCGCGTTACTGAAAACGCAGTAGATCGCAATGGCAAAATTCGCCCGAAATTTTATGCCTGCTCGATGCTGCCGTATCCTTCGGGCAAGCTGCACATGGGCCATGTGCGCAATTACACGATCAACGATGTGATGCTGCGCTATCTGCGCATGAATGGCTATAACGTGCTGATGCCGATGGGTTGGGATGCGTTTGGCATGCCGGCTGAAAATGCGGCGATGGCGAATAATGTGCCGCCGGCAAAATGGACGCGCGCCAATATCGCCGACATGAAAGCGCAGATGCAGCCGCTCGGTTTGGCGTTCGATTGGTCGCGCGAAATTGCGACCTGCGACCCTGGCTACTACAAGTGGAATCAGTGGCTGTTTTTGAAGATGCTGGAAAAAGGCATCGCCTATCGCAAAACGCAAATCGTGAACTGGGACCCGGTCGATCAAACCGTGCTCGCGAATGAGCAGGTGATTGATGGCCGTGGCTGGCGCTCCGGCGCGACGGTCGAGAAACGCGAAATTCCTGGCTATTATTTGTCGATCACGTCCTACGCGGAAGAATTGCTTGAAGGTGTTAAAACCAAACTGACCGGCTGGCCCAACCAAGTGCGCACGATGCAGGAAAATTGGATTGGTAAGTCAGTGGGCGTGCGATTTGCGTTTACGCATGATGTTATCGATACATCAGCCCCCGCTTCCCAACTCTTCCCCCAGCCCTCCCCCGCCGGGGGGGAGGGTGAAAAAAGCGCGCAAGCGCGTTACGTGAACGATGGCAAGCTGTTCGTGTTCACGACCCGCGCCGATACCATCATGGGCGTCACGTTTTGCGCGGTGGCGCCTGAGCATCCGCTTGCCACTGTTGCCGCCGCGTGCAATCCCGCGCTACATACTTTTATTGAAGAATGCAAAAAAGGCGGCGTGGCCGAAGCTGATATGGCGACGATGGAAAAGAAAGGTATGCCCACCGGCCAGTTCGTCACGCATCCGCTCACGGATGAAAAAATTTCAGTCTGGGTCGGCAATTATGTTTTGATGACTTATGGCGATGGCGCGGTGATGGGCGTGCCTGCGCATGACGAGCGCGATTTTGCGTTTGCGAAAAAATATGCGTTACCGATCAAGCAGGTGATTGATTCAGGCAAGCCGTATTCGACTGATACATGGCAAGCGCATTACGCAGACAACGGCACATGCATTCATTCCGGCGCACTCAATGGCATGCAATACGAAGCCGCCATTGATTACGTCGCCGCGCAATTAAAGTCACAGAGCGGCGAAAAGAAAATCCA
>JANXWW010000010.1 GCA_025350945.1 Burkholderiales bacterium | reverse complement strand
GGAATCAAGGTCGGATGCACGCGCAACTCAATGCCTGCTTTTGTCCAGCGCGTAATGCCGAGCAATTTAATGCGATAGCCAAGCTGCTCCGCGTATTTAATATCTTTGTCCGTAAGTTTTGAAATGCCTTCGGTGTACGCCTTGGCAAATTGCACGGGAACGCCGAATGCAATTGCCGAAAGTATCGTCAACTTGTGCGCTGCGTCGATACCTTCGATGTCGAATGTAGGGTCAGCCTCGGCATAACCCTTTGCCTGCGCTTCTTTCAATACTGAATCAAACGAAGCGCCTCTAGAGCGCATCTCCGACAAAATAAAATTGGATGTGCCGTTAATGATGCCCGCAATCCACTCGATCCGATTCGCGGTCAAACCTTCGCGCAACGCCTTGATAATCGGCACGCCGCCTGCCACCGCCGCCTCGAATGCAACTATCACCTTATGCTTTTGCGCCGCTGCGAAAATCTCGGTGCCGTGAATAGCTAACAGCGCTTTATTTGCGGTAACCACATGCTTGCCGTTTTGAATTGCTTTCAGTACCAATTCTTTGGTGAGCTTATCGCCACCCACTAGCTCACACACAATTTCAATATCCGGATGCGTCACCAGCTTAATGGGGTCAGACACCATTTCAATGCCATCGAGCGAAAATGCGCGCGGCTTGGTGATGTCGCGTGCACTCGCATGCGTGATGCGGATTTCACGGCCCGCACGTCGGGCAATCTCTTCGCGATTGCGACGCAGCACTTCAATCGTGCCGCCTCCCACAACGCCTAATCCCAACAATCCAACTTGAATCGGTTTCATTTTTAATATTTATTTCAACGGTTTTGCGAAGTGAAACGCGGTGACCGTAAAGCCTTCGCGAAAATAAAATTTATGTGCTTTCTGACGCTGCGTGCCGGAATCCAGTGCAAGTACATGGCAGCCACGCTCACGTGCAATCGCTTCCATATAGGCGATCATTGCGTGACCCACCCCAGTCGAGCGCGTCGTCTCGTCCGCCACCAGATCATCGCAATACAAAGCAAGCCCGCTTGATGTGTTGTTCAGCATACGAAAAACACAAACACCGCGCACGGCATCGCCCTCCACCACGATCGCCATTTCCGCACCTGCAACAAAAATTTCCTGCATGCGACGCGCGTAGTCAGGCGGCAAAGTGAGACGCAATTGGCGATGAACCGACTCCGCGCGATTAAGCCATTCCTGCTCAATGATTTCAAACACGGCATTGGTAATGGGAACGATTTTCATTTTTTGCTCGTCTTATTTTAAGAGCCCGTCGCGGCGAAACATGTCTTTAATCCCGCGCACCGCCTGTCGCATGCGTTCGGTATTTTCCACAAATGCAAAGCGCACATGGTCATCGCCGTACTCACCAAAACCGACGCCGGGCGAGACAGAAATTTTTGCCTCCGCCAATAATTTTTTGGCAAACTCAAGCGAGCCCATTTTGGCGTAAAACTCAGGAATTTTTGCCCAGATATACATCGATGCTTTTGGCTTTTCGGTGATCCACCCGGCTTCGGCCAAACCTTTGTGTAGCACGTCGCGGCGCAATTGATATTCCGCGACGATCTCACCCACGCATTCCTGCGGGCCGTCCAGCGCGGCAATGGCGGCCACCTGAATCGGCGTGAACGTGCCGTAATCGTGGTAGCCCTTCATGCGCGCGAGGGCTGCGACCAGGGCTTTATTGCCGACCATAAAACCGATTCGCCAGCCAGCCATGTTGTACGATTTCGACATCGTAAAAAATTCCACCGCGACATCACGTGCCCCAGGAACCTGCATGATCGACGGCGCTTTCCAGCCATCGTAAACAATATCGGCGTACGCCAGATCGTGCACCACTAAAACATTATTGGCTTTCGCCAAAGCAATAATGCGCGCAAAAAATTCCAGCTCCACACACTTCGCCGTCGGGTTTGACGGAAAGCCCAAAATCAGCATTTTCGGTTTCGGATAACTTTCCCTGATCGCCTTCTCGGCTTCCGCAAAAAAATCCACGCCGTCCGTCATTTGCACGTGTTTAATCTGCGCACCAGCAATCACCGCGCCGTAAATGTGAATCGGATAACTGGGGTTCGGCACCAGTACGGTGTCGCCCTGATCAAGTGTCGCGAGCATCAAATGCGCGAGCCCCTCTTTCGAACCAATCGTCACAATCGCTTCAGAATCAGGATCAAATTCAACATCGTAGCGACGCTTATACCAATCGCAAATAGCCTTGCGCAAACGCGGAATGCCTTTGGAAACCGAATAGCCGTGCGTGCTGGGGCGCTTCGAGGCTTCGACCAATTTATCGACAATGTGCGCAGGCGTTGGCCCGTCGGGATTGCCCATCGATAAATCGATAATATCTTCACCGCGATGGCGCGCCGCCATTTTGAGTTCGGACGTGATGTTGAAAACGTATGGCGGAAGACGTTTTATGCGATTAAATTCGTGCGTCATCGTGGGAAGACCGAGAGGAAGTGGTTTTATAATTCATTAGTTTTTATATCAATTTGTGCAGCGCAATATCAATTTTAGCTGACTGGCAATGTTAATGCCAAAATGCCTGTGTACCATCTTCTCAAAGTCCAAGTTTTTGCCATGAAATTACATCTCAATACCAATGTGGGTTTGAACGCCATTACCGGCCATGGCGATGGCACTGTCGCGGTCAATAATAAGCAGATTGATCACGCGCTGATCGTGATGCCGAGTCAGATTATTGACCCTTGGCCGATTGTCGATTCCGCAACGCTGACGCTTGCAGATTTTTCTCACGTGCTGGCGCTGAAACCGGCGCTGGTCGTATTCGGTTCCGGCAAAATATTTCGCTTTCCCGATACTCGCATCCTCGCCGCATTTTCGCAGGCGAGAATCGGCTTTGAGGTGATGGATACGCCGGCAGCTTGCAGAACGTATAACGTGCTGGCGAGTGAGGGGCGAAATGTCGCGGCGGCACTGCTCGTTTAATTGCTCTGCTTGACTGACCAATAAAACACTGGAACGTATTACGCAGTTAATATAATTGATCTTGCGGCAAGCCGCGAGGTATCAACGGCACGACCATCCAACGCGGCTCGTTTATGTTGGACACCCGAACCCAGCCTTCTACGGCTACTCCTTAATCCCTCCTACCTTGCAGGGATTTACATCACCAAGCACCGTTGGGCAAATTTTGTTTACCCAACTTACTCCCCAGCCAGCATCTCACGCACGCTCTGATTTAGGCTCAGCATAATCATCAGCACAATTGCGCTGAAAATAGCGACGATACCCAGCGCCAGCCAAAATAGCCCTTCAATTGAAATCTGCATGGGCACAGCCACGTTGATGAGCCGCGTCTCAGCCACGTTGAGCATCAGTCTGGTAAGAAACCATGCGATGAATGATGCGCACACCGCGGAGATGGCAATTACCGCGCCACTTTCGATCCAAAACAGTCGGCGCAGTTGTGCTGGCACAGCGCCCACTGCACGCAGGATGGCGACTTCGTGTTGGCGGTCGATCACGTTTTGCGCCGTCGTGGCGAGAAGCACAATGGCACCCAGCAACACCACGCCGATTGCGATCCATCGAATAACTTCAGTCACCACTTTGATGTGCTCTTCCAAGGCATCTCGCATGATGGTGCGTGAGATGATTTGTGTAGGTACGATGCCGGATGCGATGAGGCCGCGCTCAATCGCGTCGCTGGCGGTGACGAAGGTACCGCGTCGAATTGTTTCAATGTCCGCGCTTGGCGCTGATTCAACAATCTCCGGCAATTTCACACGCAAGGCAAAGGCATCATCGCCCAAGCCGGTGAGTGCATCAAAACTGGTCGCGGGCGCATAGGCGGCGGCGGTGGCAACCTGCTCGATCATGCCAACAATGCGCATGCGCCGTGTACGATCACGAAAATAAAATTCGTGCGTGCTGCCAACGGATAACGCCGGGTGTTGTTGCATGAGCTTACGCGTGATGACGAGCTCATCTGTTGCAACACTCTCGGCCGCGCGACCCGCAACAATCGAGAACCCAAAAAGACGAGATTGATTGGGATATGAAATTAGATCGACGCGTGTTCGCGGCGACTCTTGTTGCCCTGCACTCTCGCCAGCAATTGAAACTGCGGCGCGGCGCCACGCTTCTACCACGGCACGCTCATCGCGAAGCGCCGCCATAGTTATTTCTTCCAGATGTTTCCCCGGATAAGCTTTCGGCAGCAGTACTTCTAGGTCGTGTCCTTGGTCAGCGAGGCTGCGATCTGTGATGCGCATTAAACTTTCGTAGTTGCTAAACGTAGTGAGCACCAGTGCCGCGCTAAACGTAAAGGCGCCAATCAGTACCAGCGAGCGCCACGGGCGTCGCCACAGATTGCGTAACGCAGCTGATAATAATAGCCCGCTTAAGAATCGCTCACCACCGAGAGCACCAATTAATCTGCGAGATGCGATGCCAAATACCATCGCTGCACGTGTGAGGCGCTGCATATTGGGGCCAGATTCGCCCGAAAGCGCATGACGCGGAAGTTCTGAACAGGCACGCACAATGGGGTTTGCCACTGCCAAAATCAACAGCAGCGCCATCGACACAATCAAGGTCAAGAGCGTCGCCGCATTCGGCCACCAATTCGTAATATCAATATTGAGGCTATGCTGATTGAACCGAATCAACGCACGGCTAAGCCACAGCCCCATTGCCACGCCAATTGTCAGTGCCATGCCTTGTAAGGGCAGATGCAAGGCGCAGTAAGGTTTCGCCGCCGCTATCGTACTGGCGCCGAGTGTGCGCATGATGCCGATAATGCGGCGCTCGCGCTTCATCGCGGCATCAACAAAATTTGCGATCAACGCAAATGCACTCAGTGCAACCAAGATAGAAAGTACCAGCATCACACTCAGCATCGCACGCATCAGTGGCGCATGCGGATGCACCACTGGGAGCACATCAACGCGTTGCACGACTACACCCATGCGCAACAGTGTTTGGCGGATCTGCTCGGCATACGCTGATGCATTGGCCGCGTCGGATCTTAAATTAAGGGCGACAACGAGCTGGTCAAATGTATCTGGAAAACCTAGGCGAAGGGCAACATCTGGGCTGATGGTGAGATAGGCGATACGCTCTTGCGTGCTCGGCGCAACAGCGGTGTCGTGTACCACGTGTGTTGTCGCCAGTGTGATCTCCGCGCCGCTACTGGTGCGTAGGGAAATTGGTGGCAATTTAGTGTCGAATTGCGGCGTAGCTAATAGGGGCAACCCACTTTGCTCAATACCTAAAAATGAGCTCGCGTTGGTTAATTGATTGATCGCGCCAGCATCATGCGGATGTAGATGCACCTTGCCTAACTGCTGTGCTGCAAGTGAACGAACCACGGTCACGCGGGCGGGCAACCAATGCCCATCGGCTGCACGCATTCTGGTCACAAATGTGCGTCGCTGATCATCCGCACGTACCCCATCTATGCGTCGTACTTTCTCATTTATCTTCTCTAGTAGTTCTGCATTCACGCTACCAGCAATATCAACAATGACGGCGATGTCGGGCAATTGGGCTGTCTGAAAACTCGCGGCGATCTCGCGCAGCAACACATTGCGCGCACTCGCCAGCGCCACCACTGCCATCGTCGCAATCACAACGGTGATGAATGAGAGCGCGAGTGTGCGTCGATACTGACGTGCATCGCCGAGCGCCTTGGCGATCCACATCGGCCATTGATCGCGGTTGGTTTGGTGCGTTTGGTTAGTGCGCATCATGCTGGCTCGGTATCACGACGGGTGTATCTCGCGGGTTGTAACGATCGCTAATCACGCGCCCATCGCGAATTTCAATCACGCGATCTGCTCGCGCAGCGAGGCTCACATCATGCGTGACCACCAGCACCGTTTTGCCACGCGCGGCACAGTATGAAAGTAGTGAAGTGACCGCGCTAGCGGTTTGGCTATCGAGATTTCCGGTGGGCTCATCCGCGAGAATGATCTGAGGGTCATTCGCAAGTGAGCGTACAATCGCAACACGCTGCTGCTGCCCGCCCGACATTTGTGCAGGCAACTTATCGGCTTCATCGACAATGCCAACACTATCTAGCAGCATGAGTGCGCGGGCACGTCGCGCGGATTTTTCAAATTTGCCAACGAGCTCCATTGCCATCATCAAATTTTCAGCGGCGGTAAGTGTTGGCAATAACTGGAAAAACTGGAACACCACGCCTACGTTTGTGCCGCGCCAATACGCACGCTCGGTTTCGGTTAACGCGTTGAGGTGAGTACCCGCGATAACAACCTCGCCTTCGCTACACGCATCTAGCCCCGCAATGAGATTGAGCAATGTGGATTTACCGCTGCCAGATTTGCCAAGCAACGCCACATACTCGCCAGCATTGATGTTGAGCGAGAGCGTGCGTAACGCTAGGCAATCCACCTGTCCGCCAATTCTGTAACGTTTACTCACGCCACGTAGCGTAATGCTGCCGCTATTGTTTTGATGCGTTACCGCGACTTCGGTGGCTGTGTGTTCATTCATTGTTGTGCTCAATTGTGTATCTCCAGTCGCAGGTTGAAGAAATTGCGCCAGACGAACCGCCCTGCCCGATCTAGGTGTACAAATTTCTCGCTGAGTTTTGTCATGGTCAATTCGATTAAATAAAAATTAGTGTCAGTGTTAGCGCCAGCATCAAAAAGTAATTGAGACAACTTACTAAAAACATGAAAGAATAACTTTAACGCAGTTATTTATTATTGTTTTACAATCATTATTTATCAAAAATGGATAATAATCAAGACCTCAACGCTATTCGACGACTATGCCGTGTCATTCGCTGGGCGAGCGCTGTCTTTGTCACAGGCCTACTCGTCATTTATTTGGTTTCGTGGATGTGGCCGATCGAGGTGGGTCAAGGGCACCCCTTCATGTTTGCGCCGCGGCTAGCTGGCTTACCGATTGATATCGCGCAAAAGCTCGATTTCGGTCAACGCCTCATTATTGTTGCGATCAGCGTGCCCTATCTCGCGGCGCTGGTGTGGGCGTTCTGGCGGCTCACGCACATGCTGCGCAATTTCGAGGCGGGCGATTTTTTCTCGATCCAGACGGTTGCGCACTTGCGCGCGTTTGCGGGCTTTCTCTTCGCAGCAAAAATCCTTTCACTACTCGCGATGCACGCGCGCGTCGCGGTGGTGACGCATGTGTTCGAGATGGGACCTCGCCATTACAAAATCAATCTTTCCAACGATGACTTAGCGTTACTGTTAATGTGCGCCCTCTTCTTCCTCATTGCCCGAATGATGGAGCAAGGGCGTCGCATCGCAGAAGAAAACAAGGAGTTTGTGTAGTGGCGATCATCGTTAATCTGGATGTCATGCTTGCTAAACACAAGATGCGCTCTAAAGAACTCGCCGCCGATATCGGTATCACCGAACAGAATCTCTCGCTATTGAAATCAGGCAAAGTCAAAGGCATACGCTTCGCTACGCTAGAAGCAATCTGCGCTAAGCTCAATTGCCAGCCGGGAGACTTGCTGGAACACCGACCGGGCGTTGCATCGTCGAGAGCGGTGAAAGTGCGAGACACTTAAGTCATTGAGCCGCCTCGCGTAGGCCTGCAAGGCCGCCAAATAAAAAACAATGGGTTAATCAGGTGCTCAACGCTGACTTCACTCTTTAGTCGCTATTTCTCGTTGTGTGGAATACGCGCTATGTTTTGTGCACCCGCTAAAAAGCTGTCAAGGGATTGAACAAAATAACTTGCATACACATACCGCGTTCGCAAAGCGCCGGGGTCACACGAAAGCGCCGGGGTCTACCATTGAATTTGTGGATGACAACCGTGAGTAGGAAGCGTAGCGTTTCTTGCTGACGGGGGTGTGGCTTATGGGGTCCGTGGTTTGGTAACAAACGTCACTCGGCTCTGAAATGCCGCGTTATGTCAGGAGGCTGGCATTGTGCCCATCATCGAGCCGGAAGTGTTGATGAATGGCGCACATTCTCTTGAACGTAATTTTGAGGTGACAGCAGAAGTGCTGCACATGGTTTTCAGCCAGATCAATAGCCAACGCGTCATGCTGGAAGGCATGATCCTCAAGCCAAATATGATGCTGCCAGGTTTGCAAGATGCGGGTCAGCAGCATCAGCAACGCATCAGTGTCGAGGCTGATGCCACCGTCCGATGCCTGCTGCGGGCAGTGCCTGCGGCGGTGGCAGGAATTGCGTTTTTATCGGGCGGGAAGGCCGGTGAATTAGCGTCGGCCTGTTTGCACGCCATGAATGTCCGATTCAAAGGTCGGCTGCCGTGGGCGCTGACCTTTTCGTTTGCCCGTGCTATTCAACAACCCGCGCTCGAAATTTAGCGAGGCGACGAAGCCCGCGTGCCAGCGGCACAGCGGGCTTTGTCCCATCGGGCGTCCTGTAACCAGGCTGCGCGTCGCGGTGATATGATGCCCGAATGGAGCAGATTTGAAAATCCATCTTTAAAAACCCTCGCTTCCATTAAGCCAACCAGGCAGGCGCATCAATCGGGGCTGTACGTATCAATTTTTTATTTACAAATTCCTGAATGCCCATACTGGAAAGCTCGCGCCCATAGCCTGACTCCTTGATTCCGCCAAATAGCAAATCGGGCGCAGTCCAAGTGGGATGATTGATAAATACCATGCCGGTATCAATCCGTCTCGCGACCCGATTGCCACGTGCGATGCCTTTCGTGAACACCGAACCGCCCAAACCAAAGGGTGAATCATTCGCCAGCTTTATTGCTTCTTCCTCATCTTTAACTTTAAAGAATAGTGCAACCGGTCCAAAAAATTCATCCTTACAGGCGGGATTATCGGCGCTGATATTTGACAGGATAGTGGGCTGCATGAACGCGCCGGGCCGGTCTATTCTATCGCCGCCCATGACCAATGTGGCGCCGTGTGAACCTGCCAGCCTAATTTTCAACCGGCCTCGATAATGACCTTCAGCGCTTTAGTATCAGCCGCGTTCGCGAAGGTCTCGTAGGCATCAAGGATTTGATCCAGCTTGAAGTGATGAGTGATGAGCTTTGCGGGATCAATTTTTTTCGACTGCACTGATTTCAATAGCATCGGTGTTGACACGGTGTCAACGAGCCGGGTGGTAATTGCAATGTTTTGCGACCACAGTGTTTCAAGATGCAGCTCCACTTTTTTACCATGCACGCCAATATTGGCGATGACCCCGCCCGGTGCGATGATGTCTTGGCAAATCTGGAAAGTTGCTGGCACGCCAACCGCTTCAATCGCGGTGTCAACGCCGAGTCCGCTGGTGAGCGCTTTAACTTTTTGTGCTGCATCACCCGAGGTGTTGTTTAGAGCATGAGTTGCGCCAAACCGGCTGGCCACCGCAAGACGATTGTCATCCTGGTCGATCATGATAATTTGTGAGGGCGAATACAGCTGGGCTGTGAGCAGCGCGGCAAGCCCGATGGGTCCGGCCCCCACGATCGCCACGGTCGATCCAGGGGCTACTTTGCCATTCAGTACACCGCATTCAAAACCAGTTGGCAGAATATCGCTCAGCATCACCAGCGCATATTCATCCGCACCAGGTGGAATCGGATAGAGGCTGGTATCAGCGTGCGGCGTACGCACAAATTCAGCCTGGGTGCCATCGATCTGGTTGCCTAGAATCCAGCCGCCGGTGGTGCAATGCGAATACATGCCGCGTCGACAATAATCACATTTTCCGCATGATGAAATGCAGGAAATCAAAACACGATTGCCTTTTTTAAACAGAGTCACGCCTGCCCCGACAGAATCAATAATCCCCACACCCTCGTGGCCGAGAATACGACCCGGCGCGCAGGTCACCACATCGCCTTTAAGAATATGCAAATCGGTTCCGCAAATAGTCGTCTTGACGATTTTTACAATCGCATCCCCCGCGTCCAAAATCTCGGGCTTGGGCCGATCTTCAAGCGCTTTTAAACCGGGACCACCATAGACCAGTGCCTTCATTTCGGTACTTTCATCGCAACACCTTTTTGCGGATTCGTAACCTACGGACGATCACATTGCGCGTGCGATCAAATGTCCGTCTGTGCGCTAACAGACATACGCGCATCGCGGGTGACCAATATTTATTTTTTGAGCGCGTGGTTTGAAACACGCCATTCGGCGGGCGTCTTCGGACAAAAGTGCCCCAAACGGCAAGCGTAGAGCGGAGTTTTAATATTTAAATGTTGATGTCACGTAGCGGTGCATCATGACCTACCGATGCGCTATCAACATCGCTGGAAAAAGCGTTGCTGCTGCCCGATACGCGAATCGGGTTAACCGCAATCGGATCACTCGCCGGAAATGTTTCAGCGAGCGCTTCATCAAGCCGCCACTCATCGTGTGCATCAGATGGCGGCGTGACGGGTGGAATCGGTTTAATCGCCTTATTGATTTTCACATGCGCCTTTGTACGTAATTCGATGCGTTAGTCGATGCGTGACAGCACCCGCGCTTTTTCACCCGCTATCACACCCGCCTTAACAGCATCGTGATCAGCAGCGAAGAATCTTCCAGCGCTTTCACTGCATGCGGCTCGGCGTCGGCCAGATACATCAAACTGCCCGCACGCATGACTTGGGTTTGCCCCTGCGCTTGAAGCTCAACCGCGCCTTCCAGACATTGGATAGTAATCGCGCCACTCACCCTATGATCAAGCGCTTCTTTGCCTGTGGGCAACACAAACCGGAATACCTCAAGATGCTCGGCCCTGATCAAAGTCGTCGAGACGGTTCGCCGCAAGTCTGCGCCCAGCGGTTGAACATCAATCAATTCGCCTGATGCGGCATGCGGGATGGCCATAAAAATTCCTTGCGGTGATAAAGGTGCGTGACATCAAATATCTTACGCTCGTTTCGAATCGGCCTCGGCTGCAACTAAGGGGTCAACCACAAGATCAAGATGCCAAGCGATGGGGTCAGGTCTTGCAATATCATATTTAGCCAAGCGATGGGGTCAGGTCTTGCAATATCATATTTAGCACGGTTGTACAAGCGCTGGGGTCTACCATTGAATTTGTGGATGACAACCGTGAGTGGGAAGCGTAGCGTTTCTTACTGACGGGGGTGTGGCTCATGGGGTCCGTGGTTTGGCAACAAACGTCACTCGGCTCTGAAATGCCGCCCTCGTCAACCACAT
>JANXWW010000008.1 GCA_025350945.1 Burkholderiales bacterium | reverse complement strand
CCGTGGCCTTCGTCGTTAGCCATTAAAAACCATACTGGCACATTTTGCTTTTTTACCTGCTCAACGATTTGCAGCGCTTCGGTGTAGGGCACGCGTGGATCATTTTTTCCTTGTACGACAAACAAAGGCTTCTTGATTTTTTCAGCGTTGTTGAGTGGCGAGATATTTTCGAGGAATTTTTTCATGTCCGGATCGCGCTCGTCGCCGTATTCCACGCGACGCAAATCGCGGCGATAGCTTTCTGTGTTGGCTAAAAATGTGACGAAATTTGAAATGCCTACCGTATCAATGGTGCCGACAATACGATCCGCGTAATGGGTGGCCACCGCGAGCGCCATATAGCCGCCGTAGCTGCCACCGGTAACTAATACTTTGCTTGCGTCCAGATCAGGCTGGTCTTTGATCCAGTCAAATAATGCACCAATATCCTTAACGGAATCTTCGCGTTTCTTGCCGTTGTCCATCGCTAAAAATGTTTTGCCAAATCCAGACGAACCCCGCACATTCGGAAAGATAATCGCAATGCCCAGTTCGTTCACCATGTAGTTGTTGCGCGCGATAAAGCCGGGACGCGCCTGTCCTTCGGGTCCTCCGTGGATATTGATAATCACCGGGCGCTTGCCCTGAAAGTTCCTGGCGTCGGGCTGATAAACAAAGCCCGAAATTTTCAAGCCATCGAATGATTTCCACTGCACCAGTTTTGGCTCAACAAAATCCATTGGATTCAAATTAGCGCTAGAGCCGTTCGTCCAGCGGGTTACTTTTGGTGCCGCTATATCCATCGAATAAACTTCGCCAGGTGAGCGTGCGGAGGTCAGATTGAAGGCTAATTCATTTTCTGCACCCTTTTCGCTGTTTTCAGCCAAATCGTCTGCATCATCGCTACCACCTTTCCAACGCAAACCCGAAATTTCGCCGGTTAGCAACGCAGGGCGCGGCAACTCTTTGCCTGTTTCCAGATCAAGAAAACGCAGTACTGACGAGCCTTCTTCGTTGGTCGTAAATGCAATGCGCTTTGCTTTGTTCGAGATGCTGAAATCATCAACATCGAATTTCAAATGCGCGGTGAGAACTGTTTCCTTGCCCGCATTTTTTCCACCCGCGATGTCAATGGCAATCAAGCGACGAAATTCGTTGTCGCGATCTGATACGGTATAAATTCTTTTTCCGTCGCGTGAAAAGCGCGGTTCGCCATAGGCCACGTTTGCTGTAATGGCACCCGCCTTCGGTGCCGGTGTAATACGTGTCTTCTTGCCAGTCGCAATATCCATCATCCACAAATGCGATTCGTTGGCTGAAACATATTCAAGATACGCGAGCGATTTTTCGTCCGGTGAGAATCGAAACGCAGAAAAACCACCGCCATCAAATGTCGCCACGACTTTTGCTGATTCTGGTTTAAGTGGATCGGCAATGTAGACTTTTGTCGTGGCTTTACGAGCGGCTGCGTCTTGCAACGACGGCGAGTTTTCTTTGCTGTCAACAGAGGCCGTCGTGAACACAATGCGCGTTCCCGCACGATTCCAGGATGGGCTTTCTGCGCGCTCACCAACTGGCGAAACGGGCGTGATATTTTTTGTTGCCAATTCCATCCGGTAAAGTCGAAATACCTCATCACCGCCGTTCGCCCGCGAGAATAAAAGGTACTCACCTTTTTTCGGTTGGAACGTAGCATTACTGACCGCGTCCTGAAAGTCAGTCAATGGCTCCGGCTTGGCACCGGGGGACTTCACCAGATGCAATTGATTGCTGTTATTCAAGCGCATTCGCACCAGAATGCTGCCGTCGGTGGGATGCCACGCAATAATCGATGATGGTTTGAATTGCGTATACGCTTCCACTTTTTTGGTAAGCGCTTCGGGTATCGGTGGAATATTTTCGATCACAAGATTCGACTGAGGCGTGATGAATTGTGCGTGCGCTGAACCCATAAAAATAAAAAAAATACTGGCACATGTCAGTGCTAAAACAATTTTCTTCATATCAACTTTCCAAGTGATGAACAACTATCTTGCACTACCTTTGACAATCGGCCTTGCAGGATTGCTAATCCATTCGCTCCAGGAACCCGCATAAAGTTTTGAGCCCTTCAAGCCCGCATATTCCATCGCAAAAATATTCGCGCACGCGGTCACGCCTGATCCGCATTGATGCACCACTTCATCCGCCTTTGGCGCATTCATGATTGATAAGAACGCTGCGTTAATTTCTGCCATTGAGCGCATAGTGAGATCCGCGTTTAAATTTTCTTTATAGAACCGATTTTTGGCGCTCGTAATATGACCCGCGACCGGATCAATCGGTTCCACTTCGCCACGATAGCGCTCAGGCGCGCGCGCATCAATCAAGGTTGTCGAGGCAATTTTCAAACCTGTTTCGACTTCATCTGCGTTCAATGCCATCAACGGATTGGCATGCCCGCGCAGCGCCGCTGGCTTCGGTACGGGCACATCGCGCGATAGCGCATGACCATCAGCGACCCATTTCGAAATACCGCCATCCAGCAGCGAAACATCGATCAAGCCAATCCATCGCGCGAGCCACCAAAGTCGCGATGCGAACTGTCCGCCGACATCATCGTAGGCAATAATTTTTGACGTGTTCATCACACCGTTGCGCGCCAGAAACGCGGTGAATGCAGCAGGCGAGGGCAAAGGATGGCGACCATTTGTGCCGTTTTTTTCACCCGATAAATCCGTATCCACATTCGCATAAATTGCGCCAGGAATATGGCCTTCGCGGTACAAACGCTCACCTTTGCCTGCATCAAAAAGATCGTGTCGACAGTCAAAAATAACGCAGGCGGGATCGCCAATTTTTGCTGCAAGTTCTGTAGCAGAGATAAGCATGTGAAGCCCTCGCAATGAACGATGATTATCCGCTAATCGGCCTCGGCAGACGATTTCGCAAGTGTGGCTTGAATTTTCTTGTCGGCACGTTTCGCCAGCAACCCGCTCACAATAATAATCGCCATCCCTACCCACGCAATCGGCGGCAAAATTTCATTGAAAATAAATATGCCTGCGAGTGAGGCAAAGATCACGGTTGAATACGCAAATGCGCCGACCACGAGCGTGTTGCCGCTGTGGTACGCGCGGGTCATGGCGAGCTGCGCCACCGTGGCTGCAATGCCAAGGCCCAGCAAATACGGGGTGTTTGCGGCATTTATGTCCTGAAATGACCCCACAGCTAGGGTTTGAAATAGTGCAGAGCCTACTGTGCCCGCAACGGCGAAATAAAAAACCACGCGCCATTCCGGTTCGCCTGCGTCGCCTAATTTCTTCACGTTTACATACGCGCACGCCGCGAAAAAACCTGATGCCAGGCCGATAAAACCAGCGTGCGCATGGTCGCCCTCGAAAGTGGGGCGCAGTAATAACGCGACGCCGACAAAGCCCAAAGCAATCGCGAAAATCAAGCGGCGACTTAATTTTTCTTTGAGCAAAACGCTCGATAAAATCGTCAGAAAAATCGGCGATGTGTAGTTGAGCGTAATCGCAGTCGCGAGTGGTAATTTCGTCATCGCATAAAAATAGCCGATGAGCGAAATCGTACCGGTCGCGCCGCGCCAAAAGTGGCCACGCCAGAACGGCGTGAGAATCGATTGGCGCTTCCATAAAATAAACGCGCCGATGAGGATAAACGCAATCAGCGAGCGGTAAAACGAGAGTTCCGCACCGCTGAATTGTGTGCCGAGCAGTTTCGCAAATGTACCCATGGTCGCGAACAGTGCGCCCGCCACCAGCATCCACGACGATGTCATGCCGAAATTTTCAAGCGGATGATTTGCTTAGTTCGCGCTGCACGAATTCATGAAAATGCACTAGTCCATCTTCCATCGGGCTTTGATACGGCCCTTGCTCGTCGCGGCCTTCGCGCCACAAAAGCTTGCGGCCGTCATTCATGCGCTGGCAAATTTCTTCATCTTCGATTGCGGTTTCGTCATACGCTTTTTGATGCGCGGCGATAAATTCCGGCTCGAATAATTGAATCTCATCCGGATAATAAAATTCCACCACGTTGCTGCATGCGGCAACACCGCGCGGCACGACAGTCGATACCACCAGCACATGCGGATACCATTCCACCATTACGTTCGGATAATACGTGAGCCAGATTGCGCCATGCGGCGGCACTTCGCCGTTGCGAAAATTCATGACCGAATCGTGCCATTGTTTATAAATCGGCGAGCCTGGTTTTTGTAGCGCTTTGTGTACGCCCACCGTCTGCACGCTATACCAATCGCCGAATTCCCAGTCTAAGTTTTCGCAATCCACAAATTGACCGAGACCGGGATGAAACGGGCCGACATGGTAATCCTCCAGATACACTTCAATAAACGTTTTCCAGTTGAAATTGTATTCAGTGACTTCAATTTTATTCAGCACATAGCCATCAAAATTCAAATCTTTTGCGCAGCCCAGCTTGCCCAAATCGCCCGCAATATCGCGCGGCCCTTTGAACAACATACCGTTCCAGTTTTGCAATTTTTTGCGCGGCAAATCGAGGCAGGGCTGCTCCGTAAAATACGGCGCGCCGAGTAATGTGCCTTCACCGTCATAGGTCCAGCGATGCAGCGGACACACGATATTGCCCGCAGGAAGATTGCCTGAGCCGCGCAACATCACCGCTTGGCGATGGCGGCAGACGTTCGACACCAGATTAATATTGTTGGCATGGTTGATGAGCGACCACGCGCCATCGGTTATTTCCAGCACGCGATAGTCGTTTGGATTGGGTGCCATGAGCGTATGGCCGACGTAGCCGGGCCCGCGCTTGAAGATAACTTCAAGCTCGCGTTCATACATGACTGGATCAAAATACCAGCTTAACGGAAGCTGGGTTGCAACGGGTTTGAGTTCCCGGTGCCCTAATAATATGGACATAGTCCTTACCTCCAATTTCTCACCTGAATCGGCGAGACACCAAAGTAAAAACAACACCCGGGCGATCGAGAAAACTAGCTTTTAACTCCGCTTGCTCCGTCCCGAAAAAAAGTGTCAAAAAAACCTCTCCTGACACGGGAAATGGAGCGGCGATTCTGCCCTAGGAGGTGGGAAAAGGCAAGCCTTTCACCAGAAATTGCCACAATTTCAACGTTGCGCCACCATTATTGACAACTTCTCACCATGGACTCGCTCCCAAAGATTCGGTTATGATTTCAGATTACTTTTTTGCATTACCGAAAAATTCTATGGCTAAAGTATCAGCAGTCGCCCCCAAAAACTTCGAAGCCGCCATGGCTGAGCTGGATTTGCTGGTGGAAAAAATGGAAAGCGGCCAGTTGCCGCTCGAAGAATCGCTCAGCGCCTATCAGCGCGGGGCGGAGCTTATTAAATATTGCGAAAAAATATTGAGCGACGCGCAGCAGCGTATTCAGGTGCTTGATGGAAATACGCTCAAAGATTTCCAGCCAGACGCAGACGCCTGATTTCTCAAACTTAAAAAAATGAACGATTTTCAAGATTGGGCGCGCGGGGTCGCACGCGATATGGAGCACACGTTAAGCGATTTACTGCCTCCGCCCGACGTTGAGCCCCAGCGGCTTCACGCGGCGATGCGCTACGCGACCCTAAGCGGCGGTAAGCGCGTGCGGCCCATGCTGGCCTTTGCGGCGGGCTTAGTGACTGAGGCTCATCCCGCACGTGTCAAGGCCGTTTCGGCAGCCGTTGAATTCATCCACGCCTATTCGCTGATTCATGATGATTTGCCCTGCATGGATGACGATACGCTACGCCGCGGGCGGCCAACTTGCCATATTGAATTCGATGAGGCAACTGCGCTGCTGGCTGGAGATGCTTTACAGGCTTTGGCTTTCGAGATAGTGAGCACTCATAACTTGGCGGATAATCCGGCCACGCAATTGCACATGCTGCATCACTTCACCAAAGCCTGCGGTTCGCACGGCATGGCAGGCGGGCAGGCGATTGATTTGGCGAATGTGGGCAAAGTTATTACGTTGCCCGAACTCGAATTTATGCACATTTTGAAAACCGGCGCGCTGATTCGTGCGTCAGTGCAATTGGGTGCTTTGTGTGGTCGCGCGCTACGGGCGGATGAAATGGTGCATCTTGATCGCTACGCCAAGTGTGTCGGCCTGGCTTTTCAGGTAGTAGACGATATCCTCGATTGCGAGTCTAATACTGAGAAGTTAGGGAAAACCGCCGGTAAGGATCAGGATGCCAATAAACCAACTTATGTTAGCTTGATGGGTTTGGTGCCCGCGAAACGATTTGCCGATGAGTTGCTGGCAGATGCATATGACGCCGTCGCAAGTTTCGGCGACAGTGCCATTCGATTACGGCAGCTTGCTGAATTTATTGTGCGGCGCGAGAACTAAAGCAGTGCTAAGCGTGAAAAGATAAATTATGACAATGACCACTACTACGACCACAAAATATCCGCTACTTGATCCGATCTCGGATCCTGCTGATCTGCGCAAACTGGATCGCCGCGATTTGCCCGCGTTAGCCATCGAGTTGCGAGAATTTATTGTCGATTCCGTCTCCACCACCGGCGGGCATTTTTCATCAAATCTGGGTACGGTGGAATTAACGATTGCCCTGCATTACGTTTTCAACACCCCCGAAGATCGTCTGGTGTGGGATGTCGGCCATCAAACCTACGGCCATAAAATTTTGACCGGCCGTAAAGCTGGTATGCCGAAACTCAGGCAGAAAGGCGGTATTGCCGGCTTCCCGCGTCGCGAGGAGAGCCCGTACGACACCTTCGGCACCGCGCACTCATCCACTTCCATTTCCGCCGCGCTCGGCATGGCGGTGGCATCGCGTTTATCCGGCAGCAATCGCAAATCGGTCGCCATTATTGGCGATGGCGCGATTACCGGCGGCATGGCGTTTGAAGCGATGAATAATATAGGCCACGAAGACGTAATCGTGATTTTGAACGACAACGATATGTCGATTTCGGAATCCATCGGCGCGATGAACAATTATTTCGCCAAATTAATGTCCGGCCGTTTTTATGCGAACACCAAAAAAACCGCCGAACGCATTTTGTCCGCCACGCCAACGTTTAAAGAAATCGCCAAACGCGTTGAAGAGCACGCTAAGGGCATGATCTCGCCGTCAACGATGTTTGAAGAATTCGGCTTCAATTATGTCGGCCCGATTGATGGACACAATGTCGATGTGTTGGTGGAAACACTCAGCAATATCAAGAAGCTCGGTGGCCCGCAGTTTTTGCATATCGTCACCAAAAAAGGCCAAGGTTACAAGCTGGCCGAAGATGATCCCATTAATTATCACGGGCCATCGAAGTTTGATCCGAAGATCGGCATTATCAAGGCCGCTGCGGCACCCGATGTAAAACCTAAACCGACGTACACGCAAATTTTTGGCGATTGGCTGTGCGACATGGCGCGTGCGGATAAGCGCCTGGTTGGCATCACACCGGCGATGCGCGAAGGCTCAGGGTTAGTGAAGTTTTCGCAGGAATTTCCAAAACGTTATTTCGATGTGGCGATTGCCGAGCAACACGCCGTCACCTTCGCCGCAGGCTTGGCGGCAGACGGCATGAAGCCGGTGTTAGCCATTTATTCCACGTTTCTGCAACGTGGCTACGACCAACTCATTCACGATGTTGCGATTCAAAATCTGCCCGTCGTCTTCGCGCTGGATCGCGGTGGTCTGGTCGGTGCGGATGGCCCCACCCATCATGGCGCGTTCGATATGTCGTTTTTGCGCTGTATTCCAAATATGACCGTGATGGCCGCATCGAATGAAGATGAATGTCGGCAAATGTTGTATACCGCCTTCACGCTCGATTCGCCTTCGGCGGTACGCTATCCGCGCGGCAATGGGCCGGGCGTTGCAATACAAAATGAGATGACAGCGTTAGAAGTCGGCAAAGGCTTGCTTACACGCGAGATCAAAGGCTTCACGGCTAAACGCGTGGCGATTCTTGCGTTTGGTTCTATGGTCAAACACGCCACCGACGCAGGCGACGAGCTGAACGCGACGGTTGCCAATATGCGCTTCGTCAAACCAATCGATGAAGAACTTATTTTCAAGCTCGCGACCACGCACGATTACTTGGTCACGATTGAAGAAAATGTTGTCATGGGTGGCGCGGGTAGTGCGGTGCTGGAGTCGCTCGGCGCGCAAGGTTTCAATATTCCCGTCCTGCAATTAGGCTTGCCTGACGCATTCGTCGAGCATGGAGATCCGGCGATATTGTTGGCCGATTGCGGGCTCAACAAAGACGGTATCGTGGCCTCGGTGCAACCATGGTTGTTGCAGAAATCCGGGACGCGGTTGTCGCATAAGGCGGCGAGCTAATGTGGCGGCTAGTTGATCTGGCTGCGAGCTGATTCTTTGAGAGGCGAATACGTTAATCAATGCCACCTTACCGATCGTACCTCCCGCTGTATTGGCGCACGTGGACTGTTGCCATCGCCATCTATGTTGCCAGCACATTTATTGTTGGCTCCTCGACTAAATTCCTGAGCGTTTTCGCGTTCACCACTTTCTTTGGTGCCGTGTTTGTGTTCGCGTTCGAATTCAGTCGCCTAAAAAATTATTTAAGCGCATCGTTTCCGCAAATCCGCGAGACGTTTCCCACATCAATCGCGTTTTCATTCTTCACTTTTTTTCATCCGTTTTTATGGCGGGAAGTATTGCGCCCCAAGGCATCCGAAGGCAAAGCCTACGCCGAAGCCTACGGTATTTTCCGCGCCGCCTATTTTTTCTCCGCCATTGTTTTAGCGGTGCCATTCATTCTTAATCTGGCGTTTTTATGGATGCATGCCGCCTGAAGTTATTTTATAAACACTAGTACTGGCGGGCTGTTTGAGGCAAAAATAGCTTATTAACCGCGCCCATGCTAGAGTTTTATTAAAATCTATGATTCGTCACCCGTAACAAGATTAGTTTAGGATTGAGGTCTTGGATATCGCTATCCGAACCAGATTGAACATTTTTTAATTTACGAAAGATTTTGAACATGAATAAATTATCTGCATTTATTATCGGCGCATGCGCAGCCATGTGTGTTGCGGTTCCTGCCCAAGCCCAATACAACAACGCGACTACGCCCGCTATTCCTCGGCCTGCTTCACCAGCTCCGGCGACTCCTGCGCCAGTAGCACCTGCGGCCACAGCAGCACCTGTTGCTGCCGCCCCAGCCGCCACACCAATCAACGTGCCCAAACACAATTGTGTAAAACCTGAAGTCGTCGGCAAGCCAAAAACCAATGATGAATTAAAAGTCCTCAACGCCAATCTCGCGACGTATCGTGATTGCTTGACGGCCTATTCCTCTGAGATGCGTCGTTATGCTGATGCGCACATTGAAGCGGGCAATGTGTCAGTTGAGGAATACAACGAATTTATTAAAGTTGTACGAGAGAAGACGAAATAAATCGCGAAATAAATCGCGAAATAAATCGCGAAATAAATCGCGAAGTCAGCATCGATACTACCAATCCACTCCGCCTGGACACCGAGTGAGGGCACTGCTGAACAGCGGTGCTTGCACAGGCAAGATTCGCGCAATTGGCGGCTGCTTTCCTGGCGGCTAGACTACAGCGCCTTTGCAGCACATTTTTACTGATTGCTCAGTTAGCTTTTGCCAAACTGTACTCAAACCGGTAGCCATGCTTCCCGTCCGCAATATCAATCGCCATACTGCCCGAAAGTCCCGCGAGCTCACCCGTTCCTGAATCCGGTACGACGGTCAGCGCGAGCGTCGGTACGCCGCGATTCATGGTGCCGCTGTGTTGCAGTACAAAGCTGCCTTTACGGCCATCCAGTTTGCCGGTGACTACTTCCATCGCCACATAACCCGCTGAGCCTTCCACGGCCGTTCGCATCGCCAGCATTTGCCCACGACTTATTGCATCAAGCTTGCCGTGAAAACGTTTATCCAGCAACATGCGACCAATCGATTCACCACCCGCAGGATCAGCGGACTGCGGAATCACTTTTACATCGAATGCACCTTCGGTAGTTTGTGACATGTGCTTTACTCTTTCATGTTTTCCGTAATATCAAACCGGCAGAAAAAAGCCGCACAAAACATCGTGCGGCTTTCTACATTACGCGATTGTTCTATTCATTCAAAATAAAGGTGATCTTCAACACCACTTTATACAATGTCACTTTGCCCTTGGTGATTTCCATGCTCTGATCTTTCACCCACGCGCCGGTGACATTCTTCAACGTTTTATTCGCGCGCCCCACGCCAACATCAATAGCGTCGGCAAAACTCTTTTTGGATGCAGCGATGATCTCGGTTACACGTGCGACGGACATAATCTCACTCCTGTTGTTGTGAACGAAAATGGATACAGCTTGGTAAGGCTACGCTGGTAATTTGGATTGGGCAAGTTGGGGAGATTTAATAAGTCGGAAGCGCTGATTTGACAGGGTGTGCGCATCTTTGCAGCTAACATTTAATGCCTCTCAACACCGCAAAAACCCCCGAAACCGTTCCACCTCTTCATCGAGCGCATTCGCAAACACACGCGCCTTCGGCTTCACGTCCACAAATCCAAACTCAATATTCAATCGCCCCGCATCAATCTTCGCATTCGCCCAACCAATCACTTGCGATTGCCACAGCAGCGGTAGCGCGTAGTAGCCGAGTTTGCGTTTGGCGGGTAGGGTGTAGGCTTCGAATCGATACGCCCAGCCCCACAGGTGTTCGAAACGTCGGCGATCCCAGACAATCGGGTCGAATGGTGCCAACAATCGCACACGGGTGTCCGCTTATGCTTCCGTTGTCTCGTCCGCAGGCCAAAGATAGCTGAGTCCATCAATTTCTGCGCGGGTAATTTCACCTCGCGTCACCATCATTTCAATCCGCTTCACGTAATCCACATTTTGTTTGAACGTGCCCATCAGGTAAATGAGATGGGTGAGTGTGCCGCGCGGGATGGGCGCGTAGAGATTAACTAAGAGACGAATCACACTGTCGGCGCGTTGTGTTGGGGTTAGTGCTTTCGTTGCAATTGTCGGGTTATGTGCATACACCCGAATGCCCGCATCACGTCGCATAACCCGCGCGCGACCTTCGCGATGCAAACCTTCGAGCATCATGGTGGTGGCCGCCGATTCGCCGCCCCAGCCGTTGACTCTGGCACCACCGCTAATCGCGCGTTCAACTTCGCGTGGATGCACGCTTTCGTTCTCTTTCAAATAACGCAAAACGTTGCGGCGCAGCGTTGCATGCTCGGCCATAAATTTTTGCCAGCGTGGCGATAATTTGCGCGGATACAAAAGTGACAAATGCCGATCCGGAAAAAATCCATAGTTGTGCAACATATCTTCAAAAACATCCAGCCGCGCATATTTTTTCTCCAAATCATCGCACTGATAACCGGAAACGCGATGCCGCAAAATCAGATCCTGCGCACGTGCCGGTGCTCGAATCGGATCGGCCTGCACATAGCCGAGTGTGTCAATCGCGCGACTTAAATTTTTCGCTGAAAAAAGCGAACGTGTGACCGCGTAATGCGCGAGTTGATCGCGATTCATCTGCGCGTTTACTTCACCACGCTTTTATCCTGTCCAAATAAAATGCGCCTTGATTCTTCATCGTTCACGCTCGGTGTCGCGGCTGGATTCACTACTTTCGATTGCGCATAGGCGCGTGCGGTCGCAGGTCTTGCCTTGATCGTCGCGTGCCAGCGTGCAAGGTGCGGAAATTCATCTTCGCTCTGACTTTGCCGTGACCACAAAATCCACGGATAACATGCCATATCGGCAATCGTATATTGATCGCCGCAAATAAATTTTTTATCCGCCAGACGCTTGTTCAACACGCCGTAAAGCCGCGACGTTTCTTTCACATATCGATTAATCGCATACGGTATTTTCTCCGGCGCGTATTGGCTGAAATGGTGGTTTTGCCCCAGCATCGGCCCCAGTCCGCCCATCTGCCAGAACAGCCATTCCATGCATTCGACCTGGCCGCGCAAATCTTTCGGAATAAAGGTGCTGGTCTTGCCCGCGAGATACAACAAAATCGCGCCCGATTCAAAAACGCTGATCGGTTTTTTTCCGTCCGTTGGCGCGTGATCGATGATGGCAGGCATGCGATTGTTCGGCGAAAATTTTAGAAATTCAGGATTGAATTGATCGCCCCGACCGATGTTGATGCCATGCAATTGATAAGGCATTTTCGCCTCTTCAAGGAACATCGTAATTTTGTGACCGTTGGGTGTGGGCCAGTAATAGAGATCAATCATCACAGTCCTTAAAAAAGTTATTTACCAAACGCATTCACACCCGCGCGTTTGTACTGATCGGGCCACATCGGTGCTGCGCCCAATTCCTGCGCCGCATGAATCGGCCAATACGGATCACGCAACAACGCACGTGCCAAGAATACACAATCTGCGTCACCATCGCCGATAATCTGCTCGGCTTGCACGGGCTCGGTAATCAAACCCACCGCGCCAGTGGGTATATTTGCGCCGTGGCGAATATCGCGCGAGAACGGTACCTGATAACCGGGGCGAATCGTCATCTTCGCATCGTGCGCATTGCCGCCTGATGACACATCGATTAAATCGATACCGATTTTTTTCGCGTGCTTGGCAAACTCAATGGATTGCGCCACATCCCAGCCGCCGTCTTTCCAGTCGCTCGCCGAAATGCGCAGGAATACGGGCCATTCTTTTGGCCAGGTTTCACGCACCGCCGCGCAAATTTCTAGTGGAAAACGCATGCGGTTTTCCAGCGAGCCGCCATATTCATCGGCGCGCAGATTCGACAACGGCGACAAAAATTCATGCGCCAAATAACCATGCGCCGCATGGATTTCTGGCACTTCAAAACCAGCGGTGAGTGAGCGTTTCGCAGCGGCGGCAAATGCATCCACCGTCGCACGAATGTCAGCCACGGTCATTTCGTGAGGATTCGGATAATTATCTGCAAACGCAACTGTCGACGGCCCCAAGACTGGCCAACCGCCTGCGCCTTCAGTCACCTTGCCATGCCCGCGCCACGGCGCGAATGTGGATGCTTTGCGTCCCGCATGGGCTAACTGGATGCTGGCTACCGCACCCTGCGTTTTGATAAACGCTGCAATCGGCGCCCACGCTTTCGCCTGCGCGTCGTTCCAGATTCCGGCGTCCTCTGGCGAGATGCGTCCTGCTGCGGTGACCGCTGCTGCTTCAGTCATCACCAGCGCCGCGCCACCGACGGCACGGGAACCCAGATGCACCATGTGCCATTCATTCGGTACGCCATCGATGCAACTATATTGGCACATGGG
>JANXWW010000007.1 GCA_025350945.1 Burkholderiales bacterium | reverse complement strand
GCCCCCGTTTTTATTTCTGTATTTACATATTATTTTTAGGCCAATATGCAAAGAATTTTTGGCGCGCTCATTATTGGCGACGAAATTTTGTCCGGCAAACGTCAGGACAAACATCTTTCCAAACTCATCGAAATTCTCGGGGTCTATGGCCTGGCGCTTAGCTACGCCAATTATTTGGGCGATGAGCCCGAACGCATTACCGCCACGCTCAAACAAACCATGGCGAGCGCCGATATCGTATTCAGTTTTGGCGGTATTGGTGCCACGCCCGATGATTACACGCGCCAGTGCGCTGCAAAAGCGCTGGATGTTGAGCTGTACCGACACCCCGAGGCCGTAGCAGAAATCGTCGCGCGATTTGGCGATGAAGCGCATCCGAAGCGCGTACTGATGGCGGAATTCCCAATGGGCTCAACCATCATTCCCAACCCGTTCAATCGCATCGCCGCGTTCTCGTGCGACGATCACCATTTCCTCCCTGGCTTTCCGGAAATGGCGTGGCCAATGATTACCTGGGTGCTGGAAACAAAATACGCGCATCTGTTTCATCAAACGCCGTTTGCGGAAGAAAGTATTGTGATCGAGCGCGCCGGTGAAAGCGATTTGCTGGACGCGATGAATCATATTGTTGCGCATTATCCAACGACAAAGCTTTCCAGCCTGCCGCAATTTTTAGCAACTGCTGCAGGCGGGCGCGTGATCGAATTATCCATTCGCGGCGACCCGATAGCTGTGCCAGTTGCGATGCACGAAATGAAACAACAAATTCACAATCTTGGCTTTGACTTCAGCGTAAAGTAAGCTTTAAGCGGAAGACGATATTTGCATAGCGGCCGCTTGCGGCAGTATTTATGTTGGCAGTATTTAATAATTCACTCACATTGGAAGGGGAAAATCATGGGGTTACTCGATAGCGTACTGGGCAGCGTGTTGGGTGGAGGCGGTAGCCAAGGCAGCAATCCGCTCATGCAGATGGCGTTGCAAATGCTGATGCACAATGGCGGTAGCAGCGGTGCAGGCGGCGCGGGTGGTGGGGGTGGTGGATTAGGCGGCATGCTCGGCGGCATGTTGGGTGGCGGGCAATCCAACGTAGCGGCCCCCAGCATGGGCGGTTTGAGCGGCATCATGGATGCTTTTCAAAAAGGCGGCTTGGGCCACATCGCGGATTCATGGGTAAGCCAAGGCGACAACATGCCGGTGAGCGGCGATCAAATCAGCCACGTTTTCGGGCAGGATAAAATTGCGTCTATGGCAAGCCAGCTTGGCATGTCACATGGCGAAGTAAGCGGCGGACTCGCACAAATTCTGCCGCAGCTCATTAATCATGTGACGCCCAATGGCCAGGTGCCGCAAGATCACAGCATGATTCAGGATGCGCTGGGCTCACTGTTCAAGCGATAGCAGATTCAAAAATACCCCGCGTACGATTTGGTGATGTGCAGGATTCACCAAAACGACGCGGGGATTTTTTCGCCTGATGATTAAGCCATGATTAAGATAACCCGCAACGAAAAATCAGGGTCGTTGCTCGCCTGCTGGTGGCGTAGTGGCGGGAATCAATGACGGCGTGGCGGCCTCCACTTTATTTTTGGACTCATTGCCTGAATCGCTCGCTTGATAGGCGACGAGCTCGATGATGAGCTTTACATCATTGCTTACCGAAGCCGCCCAACCCTTCATGCCAAAATCAGCTCGCTTGACGTTGACAAATGCCTCTGCCAAACAGCGCGCGCGTTTTTGGGTCGTTGCCGATGTGCAGCCCGATTTTTCAACGGTCAGCGTGACTGGTTTGGAAACGCCGAGCAGCGTGAGCGATCCGTCAATCGATTTCAAGGTTGTTTCATCCCAGTTAAACGCGGATGATTTAAACGTGATGGCCGGAAATTTTTCCACGTTAAAAAACTGCGGCCCGCGCAGCATTTCGTTCGTGGCATGCGCATTAATCACATTGGTATCTAGCGTGGTCGCATCAATTTCGGCGTGAATACTGTCGCTGGTGCGGCTCGCGGCATCGTGCCGTGCCGGATCGTGATACAAATTTCCAGTGGTGCGGTTAAATTTGCCGCGCACCGTCATGATGCCTAAAAATTTCACTTCAAAGCGCGAATGGGTTTCGGCGGCGTCCAGTACAAACAGGGGCGGCTTTGATGTTGTCGATGTTATTGTCGGAAGCGGGAGCGATGCCGATGCCGATGCCGATGAGGAAACGATAGCACTGGATGGCTGTGCGTGTGCTGCGCCAGCCCAGGCGAGTAACAATACAAAATAAATAAACCGTAATTTAATCTTCATCCGAGAACGTATGCGTCATGGACTGGCGCAGACGTTCCAGCGCGCGGCGATCCTGTTTGGTGGGCCTGCCTTTAAAGAGCGGCGGCGGCATGTCGCGAAGTTCGGCTTGCAACACTTGTCGGGCGGCGATACTGTCGGGCTTTTCATCGTAAAGCTCGCGCGCAAGCGGGGCCGACACCCGCTTTTCGCAAATGCCCATCACCACCAATTCGGTCGCATAGGGTGGTCTGCGCAGCGTGAGCTCGTCGCCAATCCGGATTGTTTTGGCAGGCTTGGCGCGCTCGCCATTCACATCCACGTGCCCGGCGGTAATCGCCTCAATCGCCAATTGGCGCGTCTTAAAAAACCGCGCGGCCCACACCCATTTATCAAGCCGCAATGATTCTGCTGAACTGTTTTTATCCTCGTTTGCCATTCATTTTCACCACCGCCACGTTCATCGGCAATCCTGTACCTGTATCGTATTCTGCGCCAGCCAACACACCCAATCTGGCGATATCTTCGGCCGACTTCCGTCCCTTGTAGACTGCGTACATCGCGCCTAACGCGAAATCACGGCCCGATCCAATTGACCAAAATCGATCAAACTCAAAAACTTCGCGCATGGAATAGACGCCAAAAATACCGCTGGAGTTCACAACCAGCGACGTTAATTGCGAAGATTCATAAGGGTCATCTTCTTCTTCCTTCGGATTCAGATAAGCCTCGTCTTTCAGGATGGGATGAATCTTGCGAAAACTTTCGTAAATATCATCACGCCCGTGAAATTTGAATTCCGGATGTTTTTTCAGCAAATGCTCCAGCACGAGCTGGTGCGCGGCTGAGCCTGCGATACCGAAATAGGTGTCACCGTGTTTCAGCAATTTTTCCGGGGCGGCATCATGCACGCTCGCCAGCCGGGTTGAGCCGAATGTTGTCAAGGTGTCACCCGCGATCACGGCCATACCGTCCTTTTTTACGACCACGATAGTTGTCATTCCGGTTCCTTTTTTACAAATATTATTCGTTGTAGTGCTAAGCGTAGCTTAAAACGCTCCATCCCAACATTTTCTCGCCAAAACACTACGTAATAGCGTGGCAGCAAATCTTTGATTCGAACCTAACTACATCCAAAATTCCACCGTTGACTTCACCCACCCGCTTGGGCACACTTGCCTCAATCAAGAAATGTCACATAGAAAAAAACTATTTAAATTTAAGGAGCTATGCATGGAGTTTGTATCAGCAATTAAAAAATCAGCAGCAACATTGCTAACCACAAGTGTCTTTGCAAGCCTTGCAGGATTCAGTGCTATTACTGAGGCCGATGCGAAAACATTCCGCTGGGCTAGTCAAGGCGATGTATTGACGATGGACCCGCACTCGCAAAATGAGGGCTTGAACAACTCTATGTCCGATCACATCTACGAGCCGCTGGTCAATCGCGGCAAGACGATGGCAATTGAGCCGTGTCTCTCGACAAGCTGGACGCAGGTGAATCCGACCACGATGCGATTCAAGCTGCGCGACAAGGTTGTGTACCACGATGGCGCATCGTTCTCAGCCGATGACGTGGTGTTCTCAATCACCCGTGCACTGGAAAAAACCTCGGACTTTTCGGCTTATATGCAAGGCATTAAAGAGGCCAAAAAAATCGATAACCTGACCGTCGATATCGTCAGCGATGGCCCCAGCCCCACCCTGCTGGATCAACTTACCGAAATCAGAATGATGAACAAGGCCTGGGCATTGAAAAACAACGCGCAAAAGCCGCAGGATTTCAAAAACAAGGAAGAAACGTATACCGCACGCAACACTAACGGCACCGGCCCGTTTATTTTAAAAACCCGCGAGCCCGATGTGAAAACCGTGGTCACCGCCAACCCAAAATGGTGGGGCAAACGCGACAGCGCCTCCATTGACGAAGTGGTCTACACGCCAATCAAAAACAACGCAACACGGGTATCGGCGCTGTTGACAGGAGAAATAGATTTCGTACTCGATCCGCCGGTGCAAGACGTGCCAAAATTGAAGGAAGATAAAGCCATCAAAATTGTGGAAGGAAATGAAAATCGCACCCTCTTTCTGAATTTTGATCAGGGTCGCGATGAATTGCTCTATGGCACGAAAGGCAAAAACCCGTTCAAGGATATTCGTGTTCGTCAGGCCATGCTGCAAACTATTGACGCCAATGCGATTCACATCAGCGTGATGCGCAAATTATCGCTGCCCACCATGTCGATGATCGCGCCGCAAGTGCGCGGCTACAGCGCCGATCTTGAAAAACGCCCGCCTGTTGATATTGCCAAAGCCAAAAAATTGATGGCCGACGCTGGTTTCGCGTCAGGCTTTGATGTGACGCTGGATTGTCCTGATAACCGCTATATCAACGACCAGGCTATTTGCGTCGCCGTTGCTGGCATGCTGGCCAAGATCGATATTCGCGTCAAGGTAAACGCAATGCCGCGTGCGCTTTATTTCCCCAAAATTCAGAATAGCGATACCAGCATGTACCTGCTCGGCTGGGGCGTGCCGACCTTTGATTCGCTCTACACGCTGCAATCCATTTTGCGCACCAAGGGCCAGGGCGGCGACGGCACCTGGAATTTTTCTGGCTACTCGAATACCAAAGTCGATGCGATTGTAGATCAACTCAAAACTGAAGTTGATTTCAAAAAACGTGCTGATCTGACAAAAGAAGCGCTATTACTCGATCAGGCCGATGTCGGTCACATTCCTTTTCACCATCAAGTCATTCCGTGGGCAATGCGCAGCAATATTACGGTCGTACACCGCCCTGATAACCGCATGAACGCAAAATGGGCGGTGATTAACTGACCCCGTTTCACATTACAATTTGGCATACTGTTATGACTGCCCGTCGCGCGGCACACGCGACGGGCAGCTTGTTTGTAGGTTGCTCGTAGTTTGCCCGTAGTTCACTTACAAGCATCACGTTCGACGAATTGAAAAAAGTATGTTGTGTGTTGTGTATGGTGAGCAGGCACTGATCGTGCATCTTGATGATGTCGTCCAAACGCATCCGGCTTGGTTCGACATTAACTAAACATTACGAAATTAGAAAATTTATGCTCACTC
>JANXWW010000090.1 GCA_025350945.1 Burkholderiales bacterium | reverse complement strand
TCCACATCGCTCTCATGAATGACCACTGCTTCATCCAAATTCAGCTTCGCATCCAGCACTACCATCGCGGTCATCAGCTTGGTGATGGAGGCAATCGGCATTGCGTTATCGGCGTTTTTCGAATACAACATCGCACCGGATGTCTGATCGAATACAAAGGCGGCGTGCGATAAAAGGTTGGGGCGGCCACTGGCATCCAGATCCGCTACCGGCGGTGGCGCTTTGACTCTGGATTTAAGTTTGCCCTTCTTGTAGGTTACGTTAACGCTTTTCTTTTTTGTTGCAGCGTCTGCATTCATGACAGGTACGCAGAAGCTGATTAACGCGACCGCGATAAAATAGATAATAAGCGCCGAGAGTCGAGATGTCATATTTTGATTAAGTGAGTGCTTGCGCGAGTACATGCGTGAACTGCAAAAAATTATGCTTTTATGTTTTCCCTTTGCGTGGCCTTTAGACTAAATATTAGCCGAATGCGACACAAATATTACCAACACCATACCAAAACAAGGGTTTTGGCGCAAGACTTTATGCGGCATGTGATAATTTAGCTGTAACCCCATGAATTTCAATAGAAAATATATCCATGCCTACTCCCGCTTACCCACGTATTGAGACTTTAGCCGTCCACGCGGGCCAGTCGCCTGATCCGACCACAGGCGCACGTGCGGTGCCTATCTATCAATCGGCATCATTCGTATTTTCAGACGCTGAAACCGCCGCATCCTTGTTCAATCTCGAACGCGCCGGTCATGTGTATTCGCGTATCTCGAACCCCACCACCGCCGTGTTTGAAGAACGCATGGCAGCGCTCGATGGTGCACCGGCGGCAATTGCCACCGCCAGCGGGCAAGCAGCGCTGCACTTGGCGATTGCCACGCTCATGGACGCAGGCGCACACATTGTGGCGTCCAATGCGCTCTACGGCGGCTCGCACAATTTGCTTTCATATACGCTGCCGCGATTTGGCATTAACACCACATTTGTCGATGGCCGTGATCCTGACGCATGGCGCGCGGCGATTCGCCCAAACACACGTTTGCTGTTTGGAGAAACAGTGGGCAATCCGGGACTTGATGTATTGAACATTCCACTGATCGCCGACATCGCGCACGCCGCACATATTCCGCTGATGGTGGACGCCACCTTGACCACGCCTTTTTTGTCGCGCCCCATTACGCAGGGTGCCGATATTGTGATGCATTCGGCAACCAAATTTTTGTCGGGTCATGGTGTGGTGATTGGCGGTGTGTTGATTGATGGTGGTCGATTCGACTGGGAAAAATCACAAAAATTCCCCACACTGACCGAGCCGTATGAAGGCTTTCACGATATGGTGATGACCGATGAATCATCGGTGGCCGCGTTTGCGCTACGCGCGCGTCGCGAGGGTCTGCGCGATTTCGGCGCAACCATGGCACCGATGACCGCTTTTCAGATTTTGCAGGGGCTGGAAACACTGCATGTGCGCATGCCGCGCCACATTGATAATGCGCGCCGCATTGTTGAATTTTTATCCACACACAAAGCAGTGGCGCAAGTGACTTATCCGGAATTACCTTCGCATCCGGATTATGAATTGTCGAAGCAATTATTTCCGAGTGGCGTCAGTGCCGTCGTGAGTTTTGAAGTGAAAGGCGGAAAATTAGCCGGTAAAACGTTTATTGAAAAACTCAATTTATTTTCGCATCTGGCCAATATCGGCGACGCAAAATCACTAGTGATACAGCCTGCCACCACCACGCATTTCCGCATGGATACCGCCGCGTTAAAAGCATCGGGCATAACGGAAGGCACCATTCGCTTATCCATTGGTCTCGAACACGCGGATGATCTCATCGAAGATTTATCGCGCGCATTATCAGCATCGCAAAAAATATGAAATTCCTCGTTCAGCAGCAGCCCGCATTTGTTTACACCGGCGGCAAAAATTTTGATGCAGCAAAACCAAGCGTGATTTTTATTCATGGCGCGGCCAATGACCATAGCGTATGGACATTCCAATCGCGCTATTTTGCGCACCATGGCTTTAATGTTTTAGCACTCGATTTACCCGAGCACGGCAAGAGCTTTGGTGAGGCGAAAAAAACGATTGCACAATACGCAGATTGGGTCATTAATTTGTGCGACAACGGCGCAATCAACACGGCCGCCATCGTCGGTCACAGCATGGGCTCGCTGATTGCGCTGGATATTGCCGCACGTTATCCCACACGCGTTTCGCATCTGGCGCTGCTCGGTTGCAGCGCTCCCATGCCGGTCGCCGATGCGCTACTGGACGCGGCCGTTCACCACCCACATGAAGCGTTCGACATGCTCAATATTTGGGGTCACGCGCCGCAGATAAAATGGAATCAATCGGCCATTCCCGGCACATCGCTGATGATGGCTTATAAATGTTTGCTCGAGAAAAGTCGGCCAGGTGTATTGGCAGCGGATCTCACCGCATGTCAAAAATTTACGATGAGTGAAGCCACGCTGAAAAATATTATCGCGCTGACATTAATCCTCAGCGGCACACGCGACATGATGACGCCGCCGAAAGCCGCAGCAATACTAGCCAAACAAATTCCCGAAGCCGCGTTTATATTGTTCGACGGAATCGGCCACGCGATGATGCAGGAAGCGCCGGGCGATGTATTGGACGCGTTAAAAAATTTCATCAAACTTAAAGCATAAAAAAATCGCGGGCACTTTTAGAAGTGCCCGCGATTTTTTTAACGAAACGAGATTATTTAAAATCCAAATTTCACGCCTGCAGTAAGCGCTTCAACTTTTGAATCATCCAGCTTTTGGTACTCAACGGTGCCTTTGATATTTTTGGCAAAGTTGTAGCCGAAACCAACGCCATACACGGCTTCCGTTTTTTTATCCGACGAGTTACCGCCGAAACCAGTAATCTTACGATCAGTGCTTGCAGCACCTAATCGACCATAGACAGAAAACTCGTTTGCAATCGGTGCTGATAACAACGCGGAAAACTGGGTGGATTTGGCTTTGCCATCGACGCCACCAAAATTTACTTTGCCGTAATCGTTGTAGCTGAGTTCAACCGCGACAATCGGGTTGAACGTGTAGCCAACACCAACGCCGCCGAGGGTGGCATTTTTCTTGCCAAAACCGTCGCCTATGTCAAAACGGCTTCTACCTGCCTGTGCAGACACAAAGAAACCAGCATCTGCGGCATCAGGTGCAGCCATCGCGGGTACCGCAAACGCCGCACCCAATGCGCCTGCAAGCACCAATGAAGTAAACGATTTTTTAATGGAATTTCTCATACATTCTCCAAGGATTAATGAATAAATCTTCAGAGCGTTCGTGATGACACGCTACTAACCTTTTAGTCAGTAGCTGTTTGAGAGAGTTCCCATATTTATTTCACAGATCGAAAGAATAAATGACATGAATCTTGTCAACGTATTTTGAACTCGCGACGTTTGCACACTGCCCGCAGAATGTTGGCGTTGTGCAATTTTTACGCAGGCTCCAAAATCATCGCATCAATATTTTTCGCTTCTTCCTGTTGCTGCAATCGCCACATTTGCGCGAACTTGCCATCAGCATCGAGCAAATCTCGGAAGCTGCCGCGCTCCACAATGCGGCCAAGATCCAGCACCAGAATTTCATCGGCATCGATGATCGTCGATAAGCGATGTGCAATCACGAGCGTGGTGCGATCTTTGGCGATTTCGCGAAGCTCTGCCTGAATCGCTTTTTCGGTCGCTGAATCCAGCGCCGATGTCGCTTCATCAAAAATCATGATGGCGGGATTTTTTAGCAGCGTGCGCGCAATCGCCACACGCTGCTTCTCGCCACCGGACAATTTCAATCCACGCTCACCGACCATGCTTTCCCATTTGTCGGGCAGGCGTTCGATAAAATCACTCACATGCGAACGACGCGCCGCATCACGAATATCCTCATCCGTTGCATCGGGCCTGCCGTAGGCAATGTTGTAGCGAATCGTGTCGTTAAACAACACCGTATCCTGCGGCACAATACCGAGACTCGCACGCACGCTGGACTGCGTCACATCGCGAATATCCTGACCATCAATTAAAATTTTTCCGCTGGTAATATCGTAGAAACGAAACAGCAGGCGCGACATCGTGGATTTTCCCGCACCGCTGGAACCGACCACGGCGACGGTCTTGCCAGCAGGCACTTCGAAGGACACATCGTGCAAAATTTGTCTACGCTCACTATAGCCAAAATTCACGTTTTCAAACTTTACCGATGCGCCATTGAGCACTAACGGCTTCGCATTCGGCTTATCCTGCACTTCGCGATTTTCATCGAGCAGGTTGAACATTTTTTCCATGTCGGTAAAAGCCTGACGCAGCTCACGATACATGCCGCCTAAAAAGTTAAGCGGTATATAAAGTTGAATCAATAACGCATTCACCATCACCAGATCACCTAGCGTCAATTTATTGTTGACAATGCCTTCTGAGGCGCGCCACATCAGCAGTGTTACGGCGGTTGCAATGACGATGCTTTGCGCGGCATTCAATAGCCCAAGTGAAGTTTCACTTTTGGTGGCGGCCGCTTCATAGCGCTGCAAATTTTTATCGTAGCGCCCTGCTTCAAATTCTTCGTTGCCGAAATATTTAACTGTCTCGTAATTGAGCAGCGAATCAATCGCCTTGGTGTTGGCTTTCGAATCCATTTCATTCATGGTACGGCGGTGCTGGGTGCGCCATTCGGTAATGCTGATGGTGGTGACGATATAAATCGCAATCGCGCACAGCGTGATGGCAACAAAAGTCCAGTCAAATTTGGCACCGAGCAGAAAAACGACCAGCGTAATTTCCAGCAAAATCGGGATCACCGAAAACAGCATATAGCTCATGATGGTAGAAATACCACGCGTGCCACGCTCAACATCGCGCGTCACGCCACCGGTGTGCCGATCCAGATGGAAGCGCAACGACAGCGCATGCAAGTGCCGAAATACCCGCAACGCAATATTGCGCATGGCGCGCTGCGTGACTTTCACAAACACGATATCGCGCAGCTCCGCAAACATCGTCGATGACAGCCTGAGCAAGCCGTAGGTTGCCAACAGCGCCAGCGGCACAACCACCGACCCCAACAACGCGGCTTGGGATTTATCGAGCGAATCAACAATATTTTTCATCACCAGCGGCACGCTAATATTGGCGAGTTTGGCTGCAATCAGCAATAACAAGGCGAGCCCAACGCGACCTTTGAATTGCCACAAATACGGCAACAACATCGTCAGCACGCGGCGATCACCGCCAGTGCGTTTGACGGCGAGGACAGAGGAATTAACAGGTGCTGCGGGGGCTGATGAGTGATGATGTGGGGACATGAATTATTCTGGGTTAACTATAGGAGAAAGAAGCCAAAATCAGCTCTACTTTTTATATTGCGGCGCAGATCAATTTATCAATATCTTGCATTACGCTCACTCCGATAAAAATATAAAACTCGTTTATCCACGGGCATTGCGGGCCATTTTCTTACCTTGTACCGCTACGGTGCTAGAGTTTGACTTTGTATATCCGCCAAAGGCCGCACCGTCAGCACGCTCAAGATGCGTCACCGCGCGAGCAAGTTTTAATCCACTCAGTTTTTCCAATTGCGCCGCGCCCTCGCGTAGGGTTTGCGAATCAATCGACATCGCATCACCCACTGCTGCAAACACAATTGCATTGCCGCCATCAGCAGCACTCGGTGCGCTTTTGATCGGCGGCAACGCGAGCACACGATTGTTAAATACTTCGTGCAACGAATCAAGCTGCTGCCGGTAGCCGCGGCTGCGGCCAAAAAGATTCAGCACCAGCAAACCTCGCCTGGTGAGTCGCGCACGACAGTCACGATAAAACGCTGCCGTGCCCAGCGCACCAAAACGTGCATGCTGATCGTAGCCATCGACCATAATGCAGTCGAATTTTTGTTTCGATTCACTCATCCACGCGACCCCATCGCCCACGTGAATTGCAATGCGTTCATCATCGCGTGGCAGTTTGAATGATTGATACGCCATGGCCACCACCGCTGGATTAATTTCGATAATTGCCTGTATCGCATCCGGGAAGTAGCGGTACCAAAATTTGGTGAGTGAGGCAGCACCCAAACCAATTTGCAAAACATTCTTTGGCCAACCTTCATCCGCACCTTCGTACGCACTTTCGTAACCCCGCAGCAGCACACAAGCCATCATCTCGCGCGTGTATTCAAGCTCTAGCGCATAGGGCCGCGCGATGCGCATCGCGCCCTGCACCCACTCAGAACCAAAGTGAAGAAAGCGCACGCCAGATTCTTCGCTGGCTTCAATGCTGTGTTGTTTCATTTATTTTCCACCTGTCATTTTCCACCTTGCCGTTGTCGGATGGAACGCTCCAGCCATTCAAATAAAACTTCGCTGATGAGTGCCAACAACGCAGCAGGAATAGCACCCGCCAACAGCAGTTGCCGATCATTTAGCGCAAGCCCGGTGACGATACGTTCTCCATATCCACCCGCACCAATAAAAGCAGCGATTGTGGCTGTACCAATGCTGATCGCAACGGCGGTGCGTACACCGGCGATGATGGTTGGCAACGCCAATGGCAACTCAATTAGCATCATGGTGTCGCGTGCGGACATGCCCAATGCTTTTCCCGCCTGACGTAACCCGTCTGAAACTTCGCCCAAGCCCGCGCAGGTGTTACGCATAATCGGCAGCAACGCATAAAGTGTGAGCGCAATCAGCGCAGGCACGCTGCCAATCACACCAATCAGCGAAATCAACATCGCCAATAGCGCGAGCGATGGCACGGTTTGCAGCAAGCCGGTCGCGCCCAGCACGATTGAACGTAAACGCGAATACGGGAAAATCATGACGGCCAGTGGGATCGCGATCAGCGTGGCAATCGCGACCGACACTGTCACCAGTAACAAGTGCTGCCACGTTAATCTCGCCAAATCGGCACCAAAAAGTTTTGCGCTAAAGTCACGCTCACCACGCGCACCGTTGTCCGTTGTCAACTTCGTACCGGAAACAGTCGCCAGCCGATCACCTGCAATCACATCGAACGGCACGCTATTTAACTCCGCGCGCGCGTTCATGGCGATCATCGCAGTGGCATCAATACTGTTGCCTAATTTTTGCAGCGCAGCCCACGCTTCGGGAAAGCGCGTCAGCACATCGAGCCGATACAACACCACCGCGTCATAACGTGGAAAGTAAGCAAGATCATCTTCAAGCACGCGTAGTTTCATGTGCTCAATTTGCGCATCCGTCGTATAAATATCGATTACATCGATTTGCTTTTTCTCTATCGCAGCAAACGCCAACCCGTGGTCCAAACTCGTCGGCGATTGCGTAAAACCATAGCGCGTGCTCAAGCCTTTCCAGCCATCCGCGCGACCGATAAATTCATTCGACAGACCAAGCCGCTGATCCGGTTTTTTCGCGAGATCACTCAGCGTTTTAATGTTGAGTTTTTCCGCATCGGCTGAACGCATCGCGAGCGCGTAACCATTATTGAAACCTAGCTGAATTGCCACGCCAAAACCGAGCGGCGCGAGCTGAAGATTCATTTCATCTAGCGATAACGGTGTCGCGCTTTTCAGAATTTCCTGTGCGATGGTGCCCGCATATTCGGGATACAAATCGATGCTGCCCGCCCGCAGTGCCGCATACACAATCGCCGTATTGCCCAAGCCTGGCAACACGCGTGTTTCAGTTTTGCTTTGCGTTCTTGCTTGTTGCGCAAGTATTTCTGCGAGGATGTACGACTCGGTGAATCGTTTCGAGCCGATCTTGAGCACATCGGCTTCAGCTCCGTAAGCCCATGAGGAAATAAGCGCTAAAAAAATAATCAGCAACCGTTTTTTAGCCACGCTGGTCTTCGCATTTAAATCGCGTCACGTCAATTGAGCGTAGCGCTTTGTGTTTGGTTTGTCGGCCCGTAACGCGCTTACGCCACAGCGCAAAGCTGGATCGCTTCATGTGTTTGCGCATCAGCGCGATCACACCTGCTTCATCAATACCAAATTGGATTTCAATCGCCTCAAATGGCGTGCGATCTTCCCATGCCATTTGTATAATCCGGTCGATAGCGGCGAGGTCAAGCTCGATAATTTGCTTTTTCATACTCACATCATAAGCGACAAGCGCACTTTTACGAGTGGACGTAAACTATTGCAACTTCAATTTTATGGATAACGCCTATGCGATCCAGGCAAATCCCCATCGCCGTTTTTGTCACTGGCGGTACATTTGATAAAGAGTACGACGAGCTCTCAGGCACCTTGTTTTTCAAAAAAACGCATGTCAAGGAAATGTTGTCGCTAGGTCGTTCGCTCCTGTCAACGCGCGTTGAAACATTGATGATGATAGACAGTCTGGTTATGACTGATGCTGACCGTGATTTGATCGCAAAAAAATGCGTGGCCGCCAAAGAGAAAAACATTGTCATCACCCACGGCACCGATACGATGGAGGCCACCGCACGCTATCTCGCGCCGCGCGTATTGAATAAAACGGTCATCCTCACGGGCGCGATGGTGCCGTATAAATTTGGCTCCTCCGACGGTCAATTCAATCTTGGTTCAGCGCTCGCCTATGCGCAAGTGCTGTCCATCGGCGTCTACGTGGTGATGAACGGACGTTTTTTTCAGTGGGA
>JANXWW010000408.1 GCA_025350945.1 Burkholderiales bacterium | reverse complement strand
CGCACGCGTAACACTCGGAATGCCGAGCGCGCGGGTGTTGCGCAGCAGCGCCACTTTGTTGAGATTGACGCTGAGATTGGTAATGGAATGTGCTGGCATGATTCGTTAAATATCTTTGAGATCGCGAATGAGTTGTCGCGTGTGGAGCGGCTTGTCACCGAGCAATTGATTGATCGCGCGGCGCATCAAAAGCTTTGCCTGCGCCTGCGTTTGTGGATCACTAAAATCGCCCGCCGCCAAATCAAGCAATGTTTTACCACTTAATTGTAATCCATCGCTGGAACCAGATTGGTAGCGTACCTCAGCATGTTGTGTGTTATTTTCAGCATGCTTGCGGCTATTCCTAGCGATATTGCGAATCGAAATCGGACCACGTTCCATCACGTAAACGTAACGCTCATCGGCATCAATGGCGTCTTGCGTATCAGCCTCCACGGTCAGTTGCAGCGCGTAGCCGAGCTCGCTCAGCAAGGACATTTCAAATTTCCGCAGCGCGGTGGCGATTCCGCCTACCAGTTCCGCATGAGCACGGTTTGAGGTCAGCGTCACAATTGCGTCTTCGTATGCGTCATACAAGGCTTCATGCGCGTCTTCACGCTGTGCGAGTTTTAATAAAAGCTCGTTCATATAAAACGCAGACATCAACGCAGCGCCCGACAACTGCGGATAAATTTCAGCATGCTCAACGGTTTTAAGCGTTTTTAAATCGGATTTGCCAAACCACGTCAGCAGCAACCCTTGAAAGGGATTGAGTCGGCTTTTCATGGCACTGGTGGGGCGCTTGGCACCCTTCGCGACCGCCACGACACGCCCGTGAGTGCGCGTGAATGTCTCGACAATCAAACTCGTTTCAAGATACGGGTAGCTATGCAGAACAAAACCTGCGCTGGTGTCGCCGATTGTTTTTGCCACTGACGACTAGCTCGTCACGCGCGAACTATTCGTAGCCATATTGTCGCAACATGGCCTCGTTGTCTGCCCAGCCTTTTTTAACGCGTACGAATAATTCCAGATAGACTTTAGCCGCGAATGTGGTTTCCATATCTTTGCGCGCATCCGTACCGATACGTTTTAAACGCTCGCCTTTGGTGCCGATGATGATGGCCTTCTGGCTCGATTTATCCACCACAATCGTGGCAAAAATGCGGCGCAAATTACCTTCCTGCTCAAACTTTTCTATCAGTACACTGATGCTGTAGGGCAGCTCTTCACCGACTTGGCGAAAAACTTTTTCGCGGATAAATTCAGCGGCCATAAATCGTTCTGATTTATCGGTGATCTCATCGACTGCAAATACTGCGGGTGCGATGGGCAATCGCGACTTGATCGCACGTTTTAATTCTTCCAGTGTGGCCTTATTTTTTACGCTGGTCGGCACCACTGCGGCGAAGGTTAGGCGCGAGGTAATGTCGTTTAAGAAAGTGAGTAGCTTTTGTTTGTCTTCAACGCGATCAATTTTGTTCACGACCAAAATAATCGGTGTGTCAGATTTAGACCCAGTTTTAGACTTACCATCGGCAGCAGCGTCAGATGTATTGAGTGCATTTAAAACCAGCTCATCCGCAGGCAAAAATTTACCCGCCTCAATGGCAAACACGATGACATCCGCATCCGCAACGGCCTGCGTTACGGTGCGATTCAGAACGCGATTAAGCGCGTTCTCATGTGTTTTCTGAAAGCCGGGCGTATCGAGGAACAGGAATTGCGCATCAGCGTCGGTGAAAATGCCGGTAATACGGTGGCGGGTGGTCTGTGCTTTTTTTGACGTAATGGTGACTTTTTGCCCCACCAAATGATTCAGCAACGTTGATTTGCCGACATTGGGGCGACCCACAATGGCAATGGTGCCGCAGCGAAAATTTTCATCTGATGTGACGTTAGCGAGCGCGGGCTCGCCAAGGTTTTGCCCTGATGTTGAACTGGATGTCATGACACTCATGATGTTTTAGGCGAACGCTTCCGGTTGGTGGTGACCGCACCTTGAGCGGCGCTCATCAATAACAATAGTACTTGGGTGGCGGCTTCTTGCTCCGCAATACGTCGGCTCACGCCTTTACCCGCCGCCGCCGTGCTGCCACCCACCGCACCTGCGGGGCTCGCGTCCATCTTTACCAGGCACTGAACCTGGAACAACTGTTTGTGTGCTTCACCTTCAATTTTCATCACGGTATAGGTCGGTAGTGGCAGGTGTTTTGCCTGAAGCCATTCCTGTAACAGGGTTTTTGCATCCTTGCTGGGCTTGGCAAGGCTTACTTCATCAAGGCGCGCCGCAAACAAACGTTCAACCACTTTACTTGCCGCGTCAAAGCCCGCATCCAGAAACACCGCACCCAGTAAGGCTTCCACGGCATCGGCTAATATGGATGGACGCTCGGCACCACCGGTTTTTAATTCACCCTCGCCCAAGCGCAAATGCGAACCCAATGCCAGCTCTGCCGCAATTTCTGCCAGCACATTCTGATTAACCAGATTGGCCCGCAAGCGACTGAGCTCACCTTCTGGCATGCCTACGAAACGATGAAAAATAAATTGTGCTATCGCGCAGTTAAGAATACTGTCGCCCAAAAATTCGAGGCGCTCGTTATGCGGTGTACCAAAACTGCGATGCGTGAGCGCCTGTGACAGCAGTGATGCTTCAGTAAAATTGTGACCCAGTTTGCGCTCCAGCGAGTGGGCCGCAGTCAGCATGCTAATGCTGCCGACAGGTTATGCGTGACTGATACCAAACAATACAAACAGGATCTTCTTATTAGCTCAAATATCTGCTTACTTGTCAGCCGTGCTGGTGCTGAATTCAATGAGCAGCGTATGTCTGGGAATCAGCGCAATGCGGTGCGTCCATGCTGCGGTCACCACGGTATCATTACCGTCTTTGGTGATTTCCAGATCGTCCGACTTCACCACTTCAGAGTAATCCGCAGAAACGCGCTTGTCAAAACTCTTGCGAATATCAGCTACGGTGCCGGTTCTTACTTCATCCGAGGTCTTCATCGCCGCGATGATTTTTTTCACCGTGAAATAATCGAGATAGGCGGGAATAATTTTCAGCCCTAACAAAAATATCAGCCCACATACCGTGAAAATAACAATCAGGCTGATAAAGCTGATGCCACGTTGCCGTTTCGCCATGGCCATGTTGATATTTGCGTATCTGGAGAGTCTCATCAATGACCTCGCTCACTAGTTAATTTTTTACAAATCAAAACTGCTTTATTCAATTGACTGGCCCATGCGTTTGAACGCACCGAAATTCATCCAGATTAAGACGGCTTTACCGACAATATTTTCTTCCGGTACAAACCCCCAATAACGGCTGTCATCGCTGTTATCGCGACTGTCGCCCATCATGAAATAGTGCCCTTCAGGTACTTTGCAGGACACACCATCTTCATTGTAAACACAATTCTTGTTGTACGGAAACTGCCGAACGCTAGACAGGCCAATGACGGGATAACGCGGATCAACCATCATGCTGTGCGGTTTGCTGCCGAGCGTCTCAGTAAACTGATCGAACTGACGCATAACCATTCTGTCGTCAACTTCGGTAAATATGCCGACTTTTTCGGTCGCAACAGCTTGGCCATTGATCGTCAAGCGCTTGTTTTTGTACTCCACTGTATCGCCAGGGGTGCCCACCACACGTTTGATAAAATCCTTGCTTGGATTTTCAGGATAGCGAAACACCATCACGTCACCGCTCTTCGGCAAATTAACGTCGAAAATTTTCTTGTTGATCACTGGTAGGCGAATGCCAAAAGTGTATTTGTTCACTAGAATAAAATCGCCTACCAGCAGCGTGGGCACCATCGAGCCGGACGGAATTTTGAATGGCTCGTACAAAAATGAGCGCAGTAAAAACACCACCAAAATAACCGGGAAAAAACTCTTGGCCATCTCCACGACGACCGGATCGCCCGAATCTTTTGCGCGTTTTTTACTCAGCACAA
>JANXWW010000365.1 GCA_025350945.1 Burkholderiales bacterium | reverse complement strand
CATGGCGCAGACGTCTAACCCTGTAACCCTTTACGGCCGTGCATATGCAACCTTCGAATCAGTAAAAGCTGACGGCGGTAACCTTACACCGCTTGGTACCCGCAGCCGCGTAACCGATCAATCTTCCTTCTTCGGTATCCGTGGAACTGAAGATCTGGGCGGTGGCGTTAAGGCATTTTTTCAGTTGGAAACCCAATTCCGTCTGGATTCGAATAACACCACATTTGCAAACCGCAATAGCGCCGTAGGTTTACAGGGCGATTTCGGCAGTGTTTTGCTAGGACGCTGGGACAGCCCAATGAAAGTGACGACAGGCCCAGTTGATCCGTTTGGTGACTTGACTATCGGTGGTTACACGGCCGTTGCAATGGATCGCGGTAACTTTGACCGTCGTGAACAAAACGTTGTTCAGTATTGGTCGCCTAACCTGAGCGGTTTCCAAGCGCGCGGTTCATTTGTAACCAATGAAGGCAAAACCAACGCGTCCACAAATACACAAATAGTTTTTGTCGGACCTCAGCTTACACCTACCCTCCGAGTAACACCAGTACCAGCAGTTAATCCTTCATCGTTGTCTTTCAGCGCAACTTATACCCAAGGGCCTTTCTACGTCGGTTATGCATGGGAAAAGCATAAAAATCAATGGAAGGCATACACTGCAGAAAACGGTGTTGCCCCTGCGGTTGCTGGCGCGAACGAAAAAGGCCAGGCTTTGTTCGGTACGTTCACAATTGGTCCTCTCAAACTCGGTGTAATGACCCAATTCTTCCTCAAAGAAAATCCGAATATTGCTACTGCTGGCCCTGATAAACTTGCTACTGGCCTTGGTAAAAACGGTAGCACAGCGCAGCTATACTCAGGTGTTTATACTATCGGCAACAACCAGATTCTGCTCTCGCACCAACGTTCGAAAGATGGTACTTACGACGCACTGGTTGATGGTCGCCGTCCTGAAGACGCAAAAGCTTACATAACTAGCATTGGTTATCAGTACAATTTCACACGTCGTACATTTGTTTTGGGCCAATACGCAGTTGTCAAGAACAACACGCGAGGACAGGGCGATATCGCAGGTGATCGTTTAGGTGTTGGTGCTGACCAAGATCCGAAGGGTCTCTCCGTTGGCATCCGTCATCTGTTCTAAGTTTAAGAAACAAGACCAAAAAAGTAATACGTAACTCATTCACAGCGGGCACCTTCGGGTGCCCGTTTTGTTTTTAGTGGTTTATAATTTATCTATGAACATTTTTGATCGATTTATTTGTGAGTTTGATGCAGGTTTACGAACGTTATTTGCCCCTGCATATGCCGAGCGCCCACTGCCTGTAGACGTTGCTCAGCATGCCGTGTTGCCGGAGCCGGAGACAACCACCTCCGAAAGCACCATGAAACCCATGCCTGATATGCTTGCACGTGAGGAGTCAATTCGACTAATGCGCGTAAATCACGCAGGTGAGGTATCAGCGCAAGCGCTGTATCAAGGGCAAGCGCTGGTGGCAAAAACGCTTGAGACGCGTGCCGTGCTGGAACATGCGGCACGCGAAGAGCGCGATCATCTGGCATGGTGTGAAAGCCGGTTAAATGAGCTTGGCGGCACCACCAGCCGCCTTAATCCCTTGTTCTACGCTGGTTCGTTCGCGCTTGGCGTAGCGTCGGGCGTTTTGGGCGACAAATGGAGCATGGGTTTTCTGGTGGAGACAGAACGCCAGGTTGAGGCACACCTTAGCGATCATTTGGGCAGACTGCCCGAAGATGACCACAAAAGTCGGCGCATTCTGGAAACCATGCGCGAAGATGAAATTCATCATGGGCAAACCGGCATGGAGCACGGCGCGGCAACGCTCCCTCGGCCCATTCAGTCGGTGATGAAAGTGGTTTCAAAACTGATGACGCGCTCGGCTTATTGGGTTTAACGTGGCACCCTACAAAGTCCTAAAAAGTCCTACAAGCCCTACAATACATTCACCAATTCAAAATCATGCGATACATTGACCGTGGCTGCAAGCATCGCCGTGGCAGAGCAGTATTTGTCTGCCGATAGCTGAATCGCTCGCGCGACTTTGGCGTGATCCAGCGATTTTCCCGTGACGATGTAGTGAAAATGAATACGCGTGAAGACTTTTGGATCGACCTCGGCACGTTCTGCTGAAAGCTCCACGACGCAATCTGTTACAGGCTCACGACCTTTTTTAAGGATATGGATTACGTCAAACGCGCTACAAGCGCCCGTGCCGATTAACACCGTTTCCATTGGCCGTGGCCCCAGATTTCGTCCGCCTGCCTCAGGTGAGCCATCCATGACCAGTGCATGACCACTTTCTGTTTCGCCCACAAACGCCACGTTTTCGATCCACTTGATACGCGCCTTCATCTTCGTCCTCAATTGTTAATGAGTGAAGTATAAAGGAATGAACAAGTGTCTTTGGCCCCTCCCTTGTTCATCTTCCGTGCGCCTTTTTGCTTCGATAACGCCTGTTGCCAAGCGACTAAGACGTGAAATGAATTGACAAACAAGCATTGAATTCATTAAACTTTCGGGTTCCTCTGATGGGTTCCCCTTTCCCGCCCGTCAATCGATGTTCCTGAGGCATTTTGGTATTTGCGTGCCGTATTTTAACTATGCTTCCGCGCCGCGCCCGCAATACCGGCCAACCTTATTTGAGTGAGTTTTAACCATGAAAACCTTCTCCGCCAAATCGCATGAAGTTGTGCATGATTGGTATGTTGTTGATGCGACAGACAAAGTTCTGGGTCGTATGGCTTCGGAATTAGCACGCCGATTGCGCGGCAAGCACAAACCAGAATTTACCCCGCACGTTGATACGGGTGATTTTATCGTGGTGACCAACGTTGAAAAGCTACGTGTAACCGGTAATAAAGCGGAAGACAAAAAATACTTCCGTCACACCGGCTATCCCGGCGGCATTTATGAGACAAACTTCAACAAACTCCAGGAAAAGCATCCTGAGCGCGTGTTGGAAAAAGCGGTTAAGGGTATGTTGCCCAAGGGCCCGTTGGGTTACGCGATGATCAAGAAGCTGAAGGTCTATGCTGGTGCCTCGCATCCGCACACCGCGCAGCAGCCTAAAGAACTTTCCATTTAAGTTTAAAGATTAAGGAACCGTATCATGGTCGGTAAGTACAATTATGGAACAGGTCGTCGCAAAAGCTCAGTCGCGCGCGTGTTCATGAAGTCAGGTAGCGGCAAGATTGTGGTGAACGACAAACCACTCGATATTTATTTCTCTCGCGAAACGGGCCGCATGATCGTGCGCCAGCCGCTTGAGCTGGTCGGTAGCGTCGATAAATTCGATATTATGGTTACAGTGCTCGGCGGCGGTGAGTCAGGCCAGGCGGGTGCGGTACGTCATGGCATCACCCGTGCGTTGATTGATTACGACGCAACCTTGAAGCCACAGCTATCAAAAGCAGGCTTGGTGACACGCGATGCACGTGAAGTCGAGCGCAAAAAAGTCGGCTTCCGCAAAGCTCGCCGTCGTAAGCAGTTCTCGAAACGATAAACCGGGCGTATCTGCTGGTTTATGGAAAAAGCCGCCATGCGCGGCTTTTTCCCTGTTCAGGGTTATCATTTTGTTCCCACGGAGTCTGGAAAAGATGCAACTCGCGACGCCCCAAAATAAAATCTTGCTTGATTTCATCGCACTGCGCTCACTAAATAGTGAGCCAAGTCATATAAGCCTGACTCAATCTCGCGATTGCGACGACTAGCCATGTTGAGCCGTCTAAAATTTCGCGGATCCTGGCGAAAGATTCGCTCCAGAGTCGGCATTCGTTCGCAAAAAGTGGCGATCCGCCAGCACGTGCCTTGGTATGTAAAATTTGGCAGCATCGGCCTAATGATGGGTGTGGCCGCAGCAGCGGCATGGTGGTTTATTGATAATAGCTATCGCATCACCGGATTTAATCGGGATGAGGCAACGCAGCAAATTGAGGCACTAACCGCCGAAAAAACCCGACTTCAGACGAGCTTTGACGCATTAAAAACGCAGTTTAATGACCACGAAAGTCAGCTAAAAGTAGAAAAAGCATCCCAGGCTGAGCTCACCAAAAATTTGACGCAGCTACAAGACGAGAACTCAAGTCTGAAAGAGGATTTGGGCTTTCTGCGCAATATCATGTCAACCGCCAAAGCCACCGAAGGCGTGACGATTAGCAATTTGAAAGTCGAATCAGATGCCCTGCCGAATGAATATCGCTATCGTATGCTGGTAACGCAAGGTGGGCAACGCAAACTGGATTTCAAAGGCAAGGTACAAATCATTGCCCGGGTTCAACAAGGTGCGCAGCAAATTGCGCTTAGCTTCCCGACCGATAGTGAGTTGCGGGCACCTGGTGGCGAACTTGATTTCCGCTACTACCAAAAAGTTGACGGTAGGTTTAAGATTCCAGAAGGGACGCAGTTAAAAAACGTCCAAATACGCGTGCTCGGCTTGCCCGGTTTTGATGTAAAAAGTCAACGCAGCATTAACCTTTAAGGAGTTATCATGTCTTGGGGAAAATCCAACAAGCCAAGCCCGATTGATAGTTTGATCGGGGCAGGCTCAACCATTAACGGCAATGTGCAGTTTACGGGCGGTCTCAGAATTGATGGCTGCGTGATCGGTAACATCAAGGCTGTGGGCGATAAACCCGGCACCTTGGTGCTGTCAGAAATGGCCAAAATCGAGGGCGAAATAGATGTCGGCCACATTGTCATCAATGGCACTGTTGCGGGCCCGGTACGCGCCAGCGACTATCTTGAACTCCTGCCGAAAGCGCGCGTCACAGGCGATGTCAGTTACAAAACAATTGAAATTCATGTGGGTGCTGTCATCATGGGGCGTATGATTCATGAAGGCGAACCGAGGCAGTCCGACAAGGTAATTGAATTCAAGCCTGCCACCGGCAACTAACTGTTTAAAATTGTAGCAACGGCGTTGTTGCAGCTTGATTTTCAGGCCAGCACCCGCAAATATTTAGCACCACACTGGAGAACACCATGAACGATATGTCGATGATCCCGCCCGCGCTTGTTTTCACCGATAGCGCGGCTGATAAAGTAAAAGCCCTCATCGTTGAAGAAGGTAATGATGACCTCAAACTCCGTGTATTTGTCACGGGCGGTGGCTGTTCAGGCCTGCAATATGGCTTCACGTTTGACGAAGTCACCAATGAAGACGACACCATCATGCAGAAAAACGGGGTCAGCCTGCTGATTGATCCGATGAGCTATCAATACCTGATAGGTGCCGAGATCGATTACAGCGAAGGGCTTGAAGGCGCGCAGTTCGTGATTAAAAACCCGAACGCTAGTAGTACCTGTGGTTGCGGATCGTCTTTCTCGGTTTAATACGATCCAGGTTCGTTTAGTGCAATTTAAAGAACGGAGGCTTGGGCCTCCGTTTTTTGTTGGTGGCATTGAAGGTAAATGAATTTATCCGTGAATAACTGCGTCTTGACCTCTCATTCTGCACTTCGTCGCAAATCACTTTGATTGACGGGATGGGCAAAATATATTTATGCTGCACAATCATTACCTGAAATACCCAAAAACCAACGGCCCAGTCTGATCACAGCGCCAACTCTTATCACTCCGGCGCATTATGTTCACGCTCATGCTCACTCTCCCATAAGGAAGGATTCGCCCGAATGTCACATTCATTTGCTCGCGTCACCAGAACAAAAATACTCACGGCCAGCATCTTGCTGGCTTTATCAGCTGCCACTTCAGCGCAGACTCCTGTTCCACCCGGCCCAGCTCCAGCGCCTGGCAATGGCGCACCACCTGCCGCAGGCACTCCAGGTCTCGGCGCTCCCGCAGCGCTCCCGCCTGCTGCTGGCGCGCCAAAACCATTCAAAGAAATTATTAAAGATGCCAAAGAAATTCCTGGCTTCTTTACGCTCTACCAAAAAGATGAAAAAGTCTGGATCGCGATCAAGCCTGAGCAATTTGATAAACCGTTTTTCTTCACCTACAACATTCCACAAAGTGTGGGTGAGCGCGGCCTGTACGGCAGCCAAATGGGTGGCGCGGAGATGGTCGTGTTCAAGAAAATCGGCAACCTGGTGCAATTGATTGCCAAGAACGCTGAGTTCTACGCCAAGCCCGGCACACCGCAAGCGCAGTTTGTTTCTGAAGCATTTTCAGACAGCCTGCTGGCGAGCGCCACCACCGCATCCGCTCCCAGCGCCGACAGTAAGGCTGTGCTCATCGAAGCCAATAGTTTGTTATTTACCGACATCCCCGGCTATCTGACGCGTCTGGAATTCGCCTACCGCATGCCGTTCGCACTCGATGCGCGCAACACCAGCTTTTCGAAAGTAAATAACACCGATTCCCTGACCGGCCTACAGGTGCAGGCGCATTTCAACGTGCCTAAACTTTCCGCACCGCCGCTGGTGCCGCTACCGGTGCCCACACCGCCGCCGCCCAGCACCACACCCGATCCGCGCAGCATGTTCGTGAGTTTTTATTATAGTTTTGCGAAGCTCCCCGATCAACCGATGGCACCGCGCATGGCGGATGAGCGTGTCGGTCATTTCGTCTCATCGCATGTCGATTTCACTGAAGACACGACCGCAAAGACCAAAGTACATATGGTCAATCGCTGGCGTCTGGAGAAAAAAGATCCCGCTGCTGCAATCTCCGAACCGAAAGAACCGATCACGTATTGGGTCGACAAAAACGTGCCTGAAAAATACCGCAAATCTGTCACCGACGGCATTCTGGAATGGAATAAAGCATTCGAAAAAATCGGCTTCAAAAACGCCATCGTGGCAAAACAGCAAACTGACAAAGATGATTTCGACACGTTAGATGCACGCCATGCCTCCGTGCGCTGGTTTGTGGGTGCCGATGTCGGCTTCGCTATCGGGCCATCACACAAAGACCCGCGCACCGGCGAAATTCTCGATGCCGACATCGGCATGTCAGATGTGTTCGCGCGCGGCGCGCGGCGCATGGTAGCCGAAGATATGGGCAAAATTTCCGCATTTGATTCGAATCTCGCCGGCGCCATGTCCGCAACACTCAAAGAACAAAGCCTGTTTATGAGCTGCAATTACGCCAGCGAAAAATCGCACGATATGCATTTCGCGATGGACCTGCTTGAAGCGCGCGGCATGGATATGGATAGCCCCGATGCAGAAGCGGTCGCACAAGCCTATGTGCTAGATGTGATCATGCATGAAGTCGGCCACACGCTGGGCTTCCGCCACAATTTCCGTTCGTCCACCATCTATTCGGTCAAACAGATTCAAGACCCCGCCTTCACCAAAGTGAGCGGTCTGGCGGGCTCGGTGATGGATTACAACCCGTTCAATCTGGCGCTCAATGGCGACAAGCAAGGCGAATATGTGATGTCCACACTCGGCCCTTATGATTACTTGGCCGTGGAATACGCGTATCGTCCGCTTGACCCTAAAACCGAGAAAGCTGATCTCGCCAAAATCGCCGCCACCGCCACCACTAACCCATTGCTTGCTTATGCCACTGATGAAGACGCAGGCGGCGCAGTGGGCGGGATGGATCCGGAAGTGAGCCGTTTCGATATGGGTTCTGATCCGCTCGAATACTACAAAAAACGCATGCAACTCACGCGCGAACTATGGGATCGCATTCAGAACATGCAGCTCAAAGATGGCGAAAGCTATGAGCGGCTTACGCGTTCGTTTAACGCCGGCTTTCGCTCGCTCACGCAAGTCGCCCCGCTTGCGGCCAAATATGTGGGCGGTGTAAGGCATTTGCGCGACCGTGCAGGCACTGGTCGTGCGTTGTATGAGCCTACCCCCGCCGCGAAGCAGCGCGAGGCGCTCAAGCTCGTTACGGACGGTATCTTCAAAACCGATAGTTTCAAGCTTAAGCCCGAATTTGTTTCGCGTTTGGCGATTGACCATTTTGATCGCCCAGAGCGACAAGGGGGCAGAGCCGACATTTCGGTTGCCAATGGCGTGCTGAATCTGCAAAAAGGCGTGCTCGATATCTTGCTGGCCGATAACGTCGCGCAACGCCTGCTCGATTCGCAAGATAAAGTCGCCAAGCCCGAAACGTTGCTGAAATTATCTGATCTCTACGACACACTGCAAGGTGCGATTTGGTCAGAACTTCGCACCGGTGGCGATATTTCATCCATGCGCCGCAACCTGCAACGCGAACATCTGAAACGTGTTTCCGCATCGCTCATCAAAGCCTCCGGCACTACGCCCGCCGATGCGCGCAGCCTGCAACGTGAAAACGCGATTGCGTTGAGCAATCAGATTCGCAGCGGTTTGGGCAAGCCCATGAGTAAAGAAGCCCGAGCGCATTTATCTGAGAGCTTGAATACGCTGAACGAAGCACTGAAGGCACCGATGCAGCGGGCTGGGGTTTAATCATTCTGATAATGCTTCCCATCGGTTTTTAAACGGGTGGGAAGCATGTTGAGGCGATTAGTAATGGCGAAAGCTAGGCGTTAAGCCCAGACTACGCGATAGTTAATCTCGTTACTGGACGGCCGTCTTGACGCAAAATTGGCTGAAACTGCACGCCAACGCATGTGTTTCATATTTGAATTTTCATTTCAATAACGGGGAAAGCGCGTCCCACTCATCGCGAAAAAAGCCGCGCTAAATCCTGAAAATCCGCAGCAGCAACGTCAATACCACCGAGATCAAAATGGTGGACGTAACCGGCAAATAAATATGGCGGCCTTTGTACGTGAAACGTAAATCGCCTGGCAAGCGCCATAGGCCAAGTTTGGATAACATCGGAGCAAACAGGCCAAGCACAATAGTGCCGATGACAAGAACAATCACCCACTTCAGCATCTATGAACGCTCGCTGTCGGCAAAACCCGGCGGCGGCAATGATGATGCCGCACGCTCGCGCACAATCGTCACACCGACCATTTTCACGCCGCGCATGTGCGCGATTTTGGCGACACTGACTTGAATCCATTGCGCTTTGAAATCGTGCAGAACCACTTCGGCAATATGCTCCGCCAAGGCTTCCAATAATTTGAAATGCTGATCCTTTAAATCCGCACGAATGCGCTCCACCACTTTGCCGTAATCAACTGTGTGCGTAATATTGTCGGATGCACCCGCTTGATGCGTATCGAGGCCGATATCGAGATTGAAATCGAGTGTTTGCGGTTTTAATTTTTCCCACTCGTAAATGCCAATCCACGCGTCGGCGCGAAGTTCGCGGATGAAAATTTTGTCCATATTCGTTTTACTTTTTAGTAAGCTTTAAGAAAAGTCGTAGGCCAATTTGTGCTGCGCTTTTATCGCAATTTTCTACAATGCACCTGCATATTGTAGAGTAGAGTCCATGACAAATTTCCACCTCATCAATTTCGCTGCCGTCTTCATTGCCTATCTGATCGGCTCGCTTTCATTTGCGGTGATCGTCAGCAAAAGATTCGGCCTGCCCGATCCGCACACATACGGCTCCGGCAATCCAGGGGCTACCAATGTTTTGCGCACTGGCAAAAAATCTGCCGCGATTTTGACACTGCTAGGCGATACGGCCAAAGGCTGGTTCGCACTTTGGTTGGCGCAAAAATATGCGGTTCAGTTTCAGCTTGGCCCGATCACGCTCGCATGCGTGGCGTTCGCGGTTTTTTTTGGCCATTTGTTTCCAGTATTTTTTAAATTTAAAGGCGGTAAAGGTGTGGCTACTGCCGCCGGTATTTTGCTGGCGATTCATCCGTGGCTGGGGTTGGCCACACTCGCAACGTGGATTATCATCGCGTTTTTCTTTCGCTACTCGTCGCTTGCAGCCTTGGCCACTTGTGTGTTTGTGCCGTTTTACACGTTTCTTTTATTTGGCTTGGACACACCCCACTCACCCTATTTATTTGCGGTGATTCCGATGTGCGCGTTATTGGTGTGGCGACATAAAGAAAATATTACCAATCTCATAAACGGTACCGAATCGCGATTGGGTGCGAAGAAGCCGA
>JANXWW010000052.1 GCA_025350945.1 Burkholderiales bacterium | reverse complement strand
AGGAGCCAATCATGTTCAGAAAATTATTAATGGTCGCACTCACCACCGGTGTCGCAGCAAAAGGCATACAAGTCCTTATGCAACGCGCTGAACAGCGAAAAATTTTGCAGAAAAAGTATGAAAGAAAAGTTGCTGTTCAGCGTTGGGAAAATGAAGGCGGGCCTTCGCGCTAGTTTTTATGACGGCTGCACATGATTCGCGCGTGGTTTGTTTTGATTCAGCAGCGATAATAAAACTGCTAATAACAGTGAGCGTTTTCAAGCATTTTTGCCTCAAGATGCCCGCCAGTTGTTGTGTTTTGTTATCGTCCTGATCTAGGTTATTAGCCCGTTTTGTAAAATATTTTATTACGGCACGCGATAATTTGCATGATTCAAATTGTCCGAAATTAAAATACTTTTATTGGTGGGCATCAACTGCATTTAATTTTTCTAGCAATTTATAGCGACACAACCAATCAAAGGAGCCTCTCATGGCAATCAGCACAATATTGTTAGTCGTACTTGTTCTTGTTTTGATCGGCGCACTGCCATCGTGGCCACACAGCAAAAGCTGGGGTTATGGACCAAGCGGTATCCTCGGCCTAGTCGTCGTGGTGTTGCTGGTATTGCTTTTGACGGGTCGCATTTAGCGTAACGGAGCGGCGAGCGTAAACACAAAAATACGAAAACTCGCCGCCGTAAGTATCAATCAACGTATGCGAGTTTCGTGTCGGAATGTTTCGATTTGGGTAAATACGATTTTTTTGCCATCCCGCTGTTTTGTTTCCGTTCACGGCGCGCTTGCTGCAAACAAGCGTCTTGATATTTGACGGGCTCAACGGTACATGCTTTAACCTGTGCCCGGTATTGCGACCAGGCATTGGCTCTCGATAGCTGCTGCTGATCTGCACTAATCACAGTTGCTACCGGTTGAGCGTAAGTGTTCATGCCGAGAAATCTGTGGGATTGAATACTTGGAATTTTACTCGCCATACTCATCGCGGCAGCAGTAGCAAAAGTAGTGAATCCCAGAACTAATAGCAAGGTCGAAGTAGTGCGCATATTGGTTAGACTCGATTATTTTATTTCGATTTGACTGTCGAAAGAATAATCTAACCGTAAGTCATTTCTTGCCTGCCGTTGACGCGCTGGTTTGTAGGGAAATGGCTTATCGGTGTGTAGTTTTTTAAGTTCAGCCTAACAATGTTTGCCTGCATGGTTTTATACAACTTAAAATTTTCTCGTCACCCATTTATGTATCGATTCAATACTTCAGATGTTTCGTTAAAAAATTCACTCCAAGCACTTTCTGCTGGCGGTGATGCAAGCGCTCAACTCATTACGCTTATTAATCAGCTGCGACCGCGCAGCACGTCGGATGTTCATTTTGTTGAAGTTGTTACTGATCGCTTCAGCACGCTCTGCGATGTTATTGAAAATGACGAGACACTACGCTGCCATTTGCGTAACCAGATATGGCAGTTATTGGTTGATCGCAAGCAGGTAAGTTTTTTTGCTGACAGTGGAATTCTGCCCAACAGCGGTTTTTTTTCCGAACTGTGGCGGCGTGTGGTGCAGCGTTTTTTACCCGCTATCAAGGACGCTGCATCACTCAAGGATTGCATTAACCATATTTTCTATCAGCGTGATGATTGGGTATGGCTGGCGGCTATTCCAGTCGAGCTGAAATTGCGATTCTGGCACGTGCTGCATGTTGGTAATGAAATCGACGCTGACAGGAACAATACTCAGCAAACCATATTGGATTCAATCTCGCAAATGCTTGATGCAGGCGATGTGCTCGCCATCCGTATCGGCGCGATGGGGCTTGAGCCGGAGCTGGTCCGTTTATCGCCGCGCATTGAGGAGCACGATTCTCCATTTGTTGCACTGGCTGGTGAGGCGCAGCAGCTATCGGCTGCGTATCGACAATATTTGATTGATGGCGAATTGCCTGCAGAGGACGAGCGTCAATTGATAGTGCTGATTGATCAGTGTCGTGAAGTGATCTTGCGGGTGCGTTCACGCGCGGCCAACGTCGGCACCAGTCTGTCGTTGACGTATTTGCTGTCGCGTCTGGAGCAAAGTTTGCAACGCCTGGAAATGATCGTGCGCATGCTGATGGCGCGGCATCAGAGCGCGGCTGATGCGTCCGCAGATGTGGTCACGCTGTGGGTCGAATTTTTGCAGCACGCTATTCGCGGTGAGAGCGAGCGTCAAAGCGCCCGCAAACATATTAGCGGCACCATTGGCTTGCTGGCGTTGCGCGTGACCGAAAACGCGAGCCGCACCGGCGAGCATTACATTACCAGCACGCGCGCAGAATATTTTGAGATGTGGCGACTCGCGATGGGTGGGGGTTTTATTGTTGCTTTTATGTCACTCATCAAATTGGCCTCTTCTCAAACCAACCTCGCCCCGTTAGGCTACTTCATGGCCTACGCGATGAACTATGCGTTTGGTTTTATGTTGATTCATATTTTGCATCTCACGCTCGCCACCAAACAGCCCGCCATGACGGCATCGACTATAGTCGGCGCGATTGGTGAAATTCGTGGTGGCACGCGTCGTGCGGAAAACGATGTGGCAAAATTGGCAACGCTCATTGTCGATCTCATCCGCAGCCAGATCGCAGCCATTCTTGGCAATGTTTTAATCGCTATTCCTACCGCAATTATCATTAATCTCGCGCTCTCAAAGCTGATTGGTCAGCCACTGATGGGCGCTGAGAAAGCACAAAAACTCATTCACGAATTATCGCCCTTCGACAGTCTGGCGCTGTTTCATGCCGCAATTGCAGGTGTGTGTTTGTTTATCGCAGGTCTCATCTCTGGCTATTACGATAATTTCGCCGCATACGAGCGCATCCGCGAACGCATTGAGCACACGCACTGGTTACAGGCATTCCTCGACCGCGCGCGGCTCGCGCGATTTGCTGCTTATATGGATAACAATCTGGGTGCGCTGGCGGGTAATTTTTCTCTCGGTGTGATGTTGGCGCTCATCGGCACGATTGGCTTTCTCACTGGCTTGCCTATTGACGTGCGGCACGTGACCCTTTCATCGGCTAATTTTGGATTGGCTTTCGCGTCGCTGGATTTCAACCTCAGCGCTCACACCATCATGAAAACGCTACTCGGTATCGGTTTAGTTGGATTCGTCAATCTTAGCGTCAGCTTCGTTCTGGCGCTATGGGTCGCGATGCGCGCACGCGATGTCGCGTTAAGCCAGACTTCCGCGCTGATGGGAATTTTGCTGCGCCGTTTTGCCAGTGCGCCAAGGCAATTTTTCTGGCCAGTGAAAACGAGTATGTCGGAAAATGTGAAAGCATAATCTTAGCGAGGCGTTACAAGTAAAAATGGCTGCACCCATCCGGGTCTCTCCGTCGAGAGATGCTCATCAACAGGGCATCTAGCGAGCTGAAAGCAGCTATAGTTTTTAATTTAATCTACAGGGGATAATTCTCGGCGCCAACAAAAACATCTCGCCACCCATATGCGGCGAGGTGTTTTTATTTTGACTATTCACTTGCCGATTGATGAATTATTTACGCTGCGTTGTACCAGGGGCAGAGGTATTGCCCAGCGGATTGCCATCTGTCTTGTTCAATTCACGTAGAAACATACGGTCGCGCATTTCTTGTCTTGACAATGAACCTTTTTTCGATCCGTCCATGCGGTCGTAGTTCATGCCCTGATAAGCCATATATTCATCGCGTGAAATCATCCCGTCCTTGTTCGTATCCATATCTGCGTACATACGATCATATTGCGCGTCGCTCATGGCAGCAACATCCGCAGGTGTGGTTTTTGTTTGTGTGTTCGTTTGTGCGCTCGTTTGTGCATTAACGCTTGACGCGCCAATTGCGCCCACGCATATCACAGTCAGCAATACAGCTTTTGAATTGCGAATAACTTTATTCATTTTCAATCTCCGAAAAATAACATCTAAAAATGTGCGCTTTTTTTGCGCACGACCTTTCTGGTTGCGCAGTTAAAAATCAGGCTTTACAGCTACTCCTTCATTTGCTGTTGGCGCAAACAGTGTCTACAAATAAATCCTTAGCGTTTATGCGCAATGCAACGCCTGCTCAATAATGAGGATTAAAAAGTGACCTTAAATTAACGCCACATTTCTGACAGTCGTTTCATTCGTGCATCCACTACGAATAATGAATAGTGGGCATCAGGCATGGCATGCTATGTCCGAATTTTGTGCAAAAAAGTGTAAGACATCAAGAGGAAAAGTTACTCAGCAAGAACGAGTGATGTGATGTCGGAAACGTCCTACTCAAATTTTCGATGAATGATGGTGGCTGATAAAAACGCGCTCATTTAATGTGCTGTCTCATAAACAAAACGCTATCAGCCTCAAGGAGATTTATATGTCACTAGCATCAGCAAATATAGCCGATGGATTAGGCCGTCCCGAACGTGATCGCTCTATCGGGTTTGTGAATTCAACGAACGGTGTTATATCTGCCGAAGCCAATGCATCTGGCGTATCGTGGCCTGCTGTTATTGCGGGTGCGGTGGTGGCGGCAGCGCTGTCGTTGTCATTGCTATCGCTAGGCACGGGACTGGGCCTGGCGGCGGTTTCACCATGGGCGGGCAACGGTGCATCTGCAGCGAGCATCGGCATGGGTGGCATTGGCTGGCTACTTTTAATGCAGGTGATCGCGGCATCAATGGGCGGCTACCTTGCAGGGCGCTTGCGCACCAAGTGGACGGGGCTGCACACTGATGAAGTTTTTTTCCGCGATACCGCACACGGGTTTTTGGTGTGGGCGGTGGGTCTGGTGATGACGGCAACCTTGCTCGCGTCGGCCGCATCATCACTCATTGGCGGTGTGGCGAAGGCGGGTTCAAGTGCTGTAGGTGCTGCGGCAATCGCAGGCGGCACGATGGCGAAGTCTGGTAATCCTGACGGCGGTTTGGTTAGTGGCGGGATCGGTGGAATTAGCGCCTATTTTGTTGATTCACTATTCCGTACTGATCGCGCATTAGCTGCTAATGGCGGCTCTATAGCAGCCAATGATCAAAACGATACAAACGTTCGTAATGAAGCGATGCGGATTATGTCGAATGGTGTTACTGACATGCCTGCTGCTGACAAAGCTTACCTCTCGCAACTCATTGCCGCGAAAACCGGGGTGAGTGCTGTCGATGCTGAAAAGCGTGTGAGCGAAGTTCAGGCGCAGATTAAAGCCAAGGAGATTGCCGCCCGTGAAGCCGCCGACACAGCACGCAAGGCCGCGATGAAATTATCGCTGTGGTTATTCGTAGGTTTGTTAGTGGGTGCATTTTCAGCATCGTTGGCGGCAACACTTGGCGGACGGCAACGTGATTCAGCATTGATGCACTAATCCCGTTTCTAATCCCGTTCGTACGGCAATTTTTTCAATCAAATTAAAGGAAATTTAATGCGATCCATCCTGCTTTTATTGTTGGGCATTCCCATTCCTATCGTTATCTTGATCGCGATTTTTACGTAAAGCTCAACGACATCATCCGATCATCCACACAGCCGCGGGTAGTAAAAGTTACACGCAGCCGTGTTCGCTATCAACACGTATTTAGGAGATTTCAATATGGCAACTAGCCAAGCCCGGACTGCAACACTTTCAAAAAATGCTGCACCGCCACGCAAACCTTCGCATGACGCTATCGCACTGTTGAAGGCGGATCACGCGGACGTCAAAAAATGCTTTAAAAGTTATCAAAAACTCGTTACTAAAAATGCAAGCGCGGCCGAACGCAAAGCGCTTGCTTCAGAAATTTGCCACATGCTCACTGTCCATTCGCAAATCGAAGAAGAAATATTCTACCCGGCGTCGCGCGAATTCCTGGGTGATGACGCTGATCTGGTTGACGAGGCGGATGTTGAGCATGCATGTGCGAAAGAGCTGATTGCGCAAATCGAATCAGGAAAGCCTGACGACATGCACTTTGACGCAAAGGTGAAAGTGTTGGGCGAATATCTTGACCATCATGTGAGAGAAGAGCAGGACGAACTCTTTCCTAAAGTGAAAGAAGCGGGAATGGATACGAAAGCGATTGGGCAGGAACTTGCTGCGCGTAAAGCGGAACTGATGACCGATAAGATAAAAAAAGCTGCGTGAGCTTTTTTGCTCCAGCATTCTTTGCATTATGAATATCGATATCGCAAACCCGAAAATGGAAGAGGCAATGTAATGGCCAAGCAAAGAATTCCGACCTACGCAGAAAAACGCGAGCTCAGTGACGCAATAAAGACTAAAGCGAATAAACAAGAAATTGCCAAAGCTGCAAATAGTGCAAATAGTGCAAATAGTGCAAGCAATGTACTCAGTGTGATCCTTGGCACTGATTCTGAAAAAGCGAAAAAAAAGTTAGTGCACGCTGAAAAGTCAACGTCAGAGGAAATGCGTGCGCGACAGGATGCGAAAAAAAACGGTGCGCAATCCATGGCAGCGGCGATGCCTGCCAATCTTCTCAAGCCGAAGGAGTTTGGGCTGGTGTCAGGTCATGCACCCAGCGAAGGCCAGCAGATTAAGACTGGTTCGCCGTTCAATACCGCCAGCACATTGAGCGAAGATATTATTTCTAAAAAAGTGGGGCAGGGTGTCCCGCCAACGGGCTACAACCCGAGCAATGTTGCGCTCGACAGTGTCAGAGTCGATTCCGGTGGACAAGCCTTGACTACCAATATGGGTATCAAGGTAGGCGACAACCAAAATTCGCTGAAAGCAGGGCTGCGTGGCCCTACCTTGCTGGAGGATTTTATACTGCGCGAAAAGATTACCCATTTCGATCACGAGCGTATTCCAGAGCGCATCGTACATGCGCGTGGCTCTGCGGCGCATGGCTATTTTGAATCGTATGCAGCGCTGGATAAATTGACCAAAGCTATACCCTTTTCCGAAGCGGGCAAGCGCACGCCCGTGTTCGTACGCTTTTCAACCGTGGCCGGTGAGAGGGGCTCGCCGGATCTCGCGCGCGATGTACGCGGGTTTGCGGTCAAGTTTTATACCGAAGCGGGCAACTGGGATATTGTTGGCAATAACATGCCGATATTTTTTATCCAAGATGCGATGAAGTTTCCTGATTTGATTCATGCCGTCAAGCCCGAACCTAATAATCAAATTCCGCAAGCCGCTTCTGCGCACGATACGTTTTGGGATTTTGTCTCGCTGATGCCAGAGTCAACCCATATGCTGTTGTGGGTCATGTCGGATCGTGCCATTCCGCGCAGCCTACGCACGATGCAGGGATTTGGCGTGCATACGTTTCGGCTCGTTAATGCTGCTGGTGAGTCTGTGTTTTGCAAATTTCACTGGAATCCGAAAGCCGGAACTCATTCGGTTACGTGGGACGAGGCGGTTAAAATAAATGGTGTTGATTCAGATTTTCATCGCCGCGATTTGTGGGATGCGATTGAGGCCGGTGCATTTCCCGAATGGGAATTGGGGCTGCAAGTGTTTACCGAAGAAGAGGCGGATAAATTCAGTTTTGATGTACTGGATGCCACCAAGCTGATTCCGGAAGAGCTGGTGCCAGTGCTTCCGGTTGGGCGAATGGTGTTGAATCGAAATCCCGATAATTTTTTTGCTGAAACTGAGCAGGTCGCGTTTGGCACGGCGAATGTGATTCCTGGGATTGATTTTAGTAACGATCCTTTATTGCATGGCCGTCACCATTCCTATCTCGATACCCAATTGAGTCGTCTAGGCGGGCCAAATTTTCATGAACTGCCGATTAATGCACCCTTGTCAGCAGTTCATAATAATCAGCGCGACGGTATCCACCGCCAATCTATTCCGCGCGGTCGTGTGGCCTACGAGCCAAATTCGCTTGCAGGTGGTTGTCCGTTTCAGGCGGGCATAAAAGGGTTCGTTACTTTTCCTGCACCGGTGTTTGAAGACAAGGTGCGCGGTAAACCAGAAAAATTTGCCGATCATTATTCGCAGGCGACGCTATTTTGGAATAGTCAATCGGCGGTGGAAAAGAAACACATTATTGGCGGCTTTCGGTTTGAGTTGACGAAAGTCCAGGTGCCCGCTATTCGTGAACGCGTAGTTTCAATGCTCATTAATGTTGCCGACGAGCTCGCAACTGGCGTGGCGGATGGCTTGGGGATAGCGGTGCCGATGCCGCAGCCACGTGTGCTCGAACATCCGCCCAAGCCGGAAATCACGGCATCACCCGCACTATCATTGTTTGCACGACCCGGAGATGGCACCATGAAAAATCGTCAAGTCGCGATACTTGTATGCAATGGCATTGACGGTGCCTCGCTTCATGAAGTGAAGGCGGCGTTAATTGCGCAAGGTGCTGTCGCCAAGTTTGTAGGCGCTTCACTTGGCAACGTTGTTACCGGCGATGGCAAGCCTATTGAGGTTGAAGTCACGTTCGAAACGACCGCCTCGGTACTGTGGGATGCCGTGGTATTGCCCGCAGGTGCAGATGCGCAAACAACCCTCAGCACGAATGAGCACGCGCTTGAATTTGTGAAAGAGCAATATCGTCATTGCAAACTTGTCGTCGCCCTTGGTGAAGCAACGACATTGCTTGCTGCTGTTGCCATGCGCGCCACGCTGGAAGAGCTGAAAAATGATCCTGGTATTATTTTGGCGGAGTTCGCTGCGCCAATGGCGCCAGAAAAAAGTAAGCCGAACCAGGGAAAAAACGTAAAGTCTGTTGCCGCCAAAACGTTGAATAGGATTGATAAAACGGTTATTGAAAATGTAATGAAGGCACTTGGAAAACATCGATTTTTTGAACGTGAAATGACTTAATAATGCAATCAATAATCGTTAAAAATTTTGTTTACAAAAATTTCATCATGAAAAATATCTTGCTTCACTTGATTGCAGCGATGCTCACCATAACTTTACTTGGCTGTGGAGAGCTCGCGCGCCTGCCGATCTCGGCGGGTACCGGCACCAATCCCACCTTGCCTAAGCCAAACAAAACCTTGATACCCACACTCAATATTGCGCCAGCGCAAGGCTGGGCTGTGGGTGCTAAGCCAGTCGCAGCGGCGGGCACGGTGGTCAATGCGTTCGCAAGCGATCTTGATCATCCGCGCTGGGTTTATATTCTTCCCAACGGCGATGTGTTGGTTGCCGAATCCAACGCGCCCCCCAAGCCTGATGACGGC
>JANXWW010000354.1 GCA_025350945.1 Burkholderiales bacterium | reverse complement strand
CGATTCACCACATTCAAGAGCGGTAAATCATTTAACGAATCGCTGTAAAAAAATGAATGCTCAAAGTCAGCGATAGACTTTCCCATGTTTTTTAACCACGCTTCCACGCGCACCACCTTACCTGCCTGAAACGAAGGCGTGCCAATCGCGCGACCCGTGTAGCGATTGTCGATAACTTCCACATCACAGGCGATTAAATGCGGAACACACAAATATTTGGCGATGGGTGCGGTCACAAAATGATTGGTCGCGGTCACGATCACACAGAGGTCGTTGCGATGTTTTTTGAGCAAGCTCCACGATGCATCAAGAATCATCGCCTTGATTTTCGTCTCCATGAATAGATCATGCAGCGGGGCAATATCGTGCGTCATCTTGCCCGCAATCGCCGATAGCGCAAAGCTCAGGTAAGCGTGGATATCGAGCGAGCCATCGCTATACTGCCCGTAAAACTCATCATTTTTTGCGCGGAATTCATGCTGATCGACCAAGCCACGTTCCACCAAAAATTCGCCCCAGGCGTGGTCGCTGTCGCCGCATAGCAAAGTGTTATCGAGATCAAAAAGGGCTAGGTTCATGGCGTTAAATTAAAGTCGGTTGGGATAACGGGGTGGACATTGAACGCAACAAAGGCAGCGTAATTTCACGACCCGTTTCAAGTGAGTAGCGATCCAGCGCATCAAGAAATGAAATGAGTGAGGCCATATCGCGGCGCGCGTGACGCAGCAAATATTGTGTCACATCGTCGCGCAATGCGAAGCCACGCGCCTTCGCGTGAGCGCATAAGGCTTCCGCTTTTTCAGTATCGGTCAATGGGCGCAATTGAAACGTGAGACCGCTTCCCAGGCGACTGGTTAATTCCGGACGAAGCGGCAAATCACGCGGTGCCGAGTTACCCGTCGCGACCACGAATCCAGATTCGCCGGGTTGATTGACGTGATTAATTTGATTGAAGAGTTGAATCTGCTCGTCATCATTTAATCGCTCAACACCATCGACTATCACATGCGCTGTTTCAGCATTTTTGAGTGCAGTCGCAAGATGCGTTTTGCCACTGCCCGAAACACCCCATAGATAAAGGACTTTGGCGGCATTTGCTCTGGAAGGCGCGCCAGTGGTTGAGTTTGAGCCAGCCTGCTGGCAGACTTCAAGCGCCTCGCCGTTGCACCCGCGCACAAAATTATCGAACGTGGGCAGCGGTGCGGGAATGAGGTCGAGGACGAGTTGTTTCACAAACTAAATTATACCTGCGCGCGTGCCACGGCACGCAGGTGCGCACGCAGGCGCGCACGCAGGTGCGAATAAAGCAGAACAACCGCACAATAAAAAACAGCCAGCGTTGAGGCTGGCTGTTTTTTGATTTGTGGCGCTTAATTAAAACTCGTAACTAAACGATGCTTGAATCGCCCATTGTGATTCGCCTTTGAGCTGGCGGGTCGTGAAATCCTGCACACTATTTGTTAATGCATAACGATAACGACCCTGCTCGTCCAGTCCGGCATAGTTCACGAAACTACGAGCCTGGCCACCACTGCTTTGGAAAGCAACCTCGTCGATCCGGCCCCATTTCTTGTTAAGCAAATTACCCACGTTTTGGAACTCAAGCACAAAAGTTGCTTTGTGCGCTTTAAAGAAACTGGGCACTTCCTGCGTGATTCTCATGTCTACGCTAGTCGTCCACTGCGAAAACGCCGAATTGCGTTCAACCACGCGACCTTTGTAATCCGACAAGCCACGATTTGAATTCACGATCTGCCAGAAACGATTTTCGTTTTCTTGTGCCGTACCCTGCGGTGTTGCCACGAACACAACCTCTCCCGAACCCGGCGCTTTAGGTATGTACATCAAATCATTTCCGGCCAATCCATCGCCGTTTAAATCATTGTTGATGGTCCAGCTATAAGGTTTTCCTTTTCGGCTTTCAAAAAACATGCCTACAGATGTGGCGAAGTCGCCAAAGAAATTTTTGCGCCAGCGCAAATTGCTTATGAAACGATCTTTCACCAAATAGGCGGAATTCGCTGTCACTTCTTCATTGGGATTAAAGCTCGCGCGTGATGCCCAGTTTGAATTTGAAACAGACGAGGTTAAAGGGCTCACTTCTTTTGCAGTAGAGTAGGTGTAGGCAACACCCCACGACAGTTCACGCCCATCCTGCTTGAGCGAAACGGTAGCCACATTACCGCCACCCTTTTTAGTTTCAGTTGCCTGCAATACATTGGCAAATGCTGCATTGCTCTGCGCCCGCGAGCGCACTGTGTTGCAGCCAGTTGCGCCTGACAGGGCACCTAGGGCGTTCCAGCAATTTGCGTTGTAGCCTGCATCGGTATAAAACAATTGTCGGCCATCGGTGCCCATGCGCGTTGGCGCACCCAGATTAAGATGCTGGTAATACAAACCTGTATTGGTTTTCGTATACAAATACTCGACACCCGCGATTAAGCCGAACCATGGGAGTTGATGTTCCAGACCAAGATTTGCTTTCCAGACGGCAGGCTGGTGGATGCCTTGTTGCAGGAAATCAACGTTCGCGGCGGGCGTTGTGCCCGGCAGCGTGGGTTGTTTATCCGGGTCAATACTAAATGTGCCGCCCGTCACCGGGCATGGCGCAAAGCTGCCGCCGCAACCGACAATGCGCGTCGATATGCCTGTGTTCGAATAAGCATTGGAAAACCATACCGTGGGTGTCGCTCCCTGGAATAAACCAAAGCCGCCGCGTAATTGCGTTTTACGTTCGGTAGCGAATTGGTAATTGAAGCCAACCCGCGGTTGAAAAAGCGTGGCACCGTCAAAACTGTTGGTATTGTCCAGGCCAAAACCACCGGTCGCCCGCCCGCCCGTGGCCGCACTGGCAGAGATAGGTGCAGCCGCCGCAGCCGCGTTAAAACGGGGACGGTCCGAGCTTTTTAATTGGTCAAAACGTCCGCCAAAAACAAGCGTTAAGCTCGGAGTAATTTGCCAAGTGTCCTGAACCAAAACACCAAAATTTTCGAGCGAAAATGTTGCCACGCCGTCGTTGATTGTGCCCCCTGCCACGGGAATCTGGGCTTGATAGGTAAAAGGACGACCGCGTCGAAAGTTCTCGAGCACCGCTTGCTCAACTAGCGCATTGGATGCTGTCCCACAATTAATGGCACCGAATGAATACGTGTAAGTGGCGGTGCTGTTTTGGCAATTAAAAACATAGTTGCCATTTACGTTTTGCAGGAAGGCGTTAAACACCGTGTTTCTGGAATAATCGCCACCAAATTTCACCTCATGATCGCCTTTGGTCCATGTACCTGCGCCATAAGCGTCGACAGTGCGTGTATCGAGTGCATTAAATTGTCGGCTTAATTCGGTGCCGAACAGTATTGAGCGGTTGCCTGTCGTTGCCCCTGCGGGGGCGCCCGCGGGCAACGCACCTGCAAAACCAAGACTAACCGATGGCAAACGTGAGTTATTTTTTGGCGCGCTGTCATAGTCGCGGAGAGATGCTTTGAATTCTGTTGAAAACGAGTCGGTCCAATTCGATGTCCACTGCAATACTTGGGTTTCAAGCGCCTTGGATTGCGCGTACCAATAGCTATCGTACGACACGCTGGTCGCACCCACGCCAGGGTAAAAGGGTTCATTCTGCGTTGTTCTGGTATAGCGCCACAACAGGCGGTTGTCTGCATCAATATTCCAGATGAGTTTGGCTAACGTGGT
>JANXWW010000331.1 GCA_025350945.1 Burkholderiales bacterium | reverse complement strand
ACGCGACAACTCATTCGCGATCTCAAAGATATTTAACGAATCATGCCAGCACATTCCATTACCAATCTCAGCGTCAATCTCAACAAAGTGGCGCTGCTGCGCAACACCCGCGCGCTCGGCATTCCGAGTGTTACGCGTGCGGCGAAAATTGTGCTTGAAGCCGGTGCGAATGGCATTACCGTTCATCCGCGTCCTGACGGTCGTCATGTGCGTGCGGACGATGTGCGCGAGTTGGCTGATTTGCTGCGCGAATGGCCCAATGCTGAATACAATATTGAAGGTAATCCATTTCATAACCTGCTCGAGTTTGTGCGCGACGTGCGTCCGCACCAATGCACGCTGGTGCCCGATGAGTCGGGTCAATTTACGTCCGATCACGGCTGGGATTTGCCGCGTGACAATGAGCGTCTAAAGCCTGTTATTGATGAGCTAAAAACCTTGGGCGTGCGCGTGAGTTTGTTTATGGATGCGGAGCCGGATGCGATTCGTCAGTCGAAATTAATTGGTGCGGATCGGATTGAACTCTATACCGAGCCGTATGCGCAGGCTTTCGGGACGGCCAATCAAGCTGCGCAATTAAAACGCTTTGCCGATGCAGCCAAAGTGGCGAATGAATTGGGATTGGGTGTGAACGCCGGTCACGATTTGAATTTAGATAACTTGCCCACTTTTTTACACGCTGTGCCGCGCGTGCTTGAAGTTTCAATCGGCCACGCGTTAATTGCCGACGCACTTGAATTAGGTCTTGCTGAAACTGTCCGGCGTTATCAGGCAGCGATTGCCAAAGGCTGCAAATGATCTACGGCATCGGTACCGATATCGTCAGCATCAAGCGGATTGAAGACGCGCTGTTTCGATTTGGAGATCGTTTTTTGCATCGCATATTAAACGAAATTGAAGTGGCCGAATATGCCCAATCGGCACAGCCCGCGCGGTTTCTGGCGAAGCGGTTCGCGGCGAAAGAGGCATTTTCCAAAGCATTCGGCACCGGCATTGGGGGCGAGATTGGCTGGCATGATGTGGCGGTGGGTCACGATGCACGCGGCAAACCGATCATCCATTCTTCAGCACAACTCACTGCGCGATTAGCCAAAAGTGAAATTAAAAATTCGCATATTTCCATCTCTGACGAATCTGAACACGCGATTGCTTTTGTTGTTCTTGAAACTTAATTCAACCTTACTCAATATATGACGCTCAAAATTCCACTCGGCCCTGTGATGGGCGATGTCGTTGGCCTTGAATTAACGGCGGACGACATTACACGACTTCAACATCCGCTGATGGGGGCGGTGATTTTGTTTGCGCGAAATTATGAATCGCCGGAACAGTTAAAGCAGCTTACCGCCAGCATCCATGCGCTTCGCGAGCCCGCCTTGCTGATTGCGGTTGACCACGAAGGCGGGCGCGTCCAACGCTTTCGCGAAGGCTTCACCGCGATTCCGCCGATGCGGATTTTGGGTCAAAAGTATCAGGAAAACATGCCTGAAGGCCTAGCACTGGCGAGGGCCTTGGGGCATATTATGGCGGCGGAATTATCCGCTCACGGCATCGATTTCAGTTTCGCACCGGTGCTCGATCTGGATTGGGGCGAGAGCGGCGTGATTGGTGACCGCGCATTTCATCGCGACGCGGATATTGTGACCAACGTGGCAGGCGCGTTGATTGCAGGATTGCACGATGCGGGCGGAGCCTCTTGCGGCAAACACTTTCCCGGTCATGGTTTTGTGAAGGCCGATTCGCATCACGAAATATCCCGCGATGAGCGCATCATGGCCGCCATTGCTGCGGATGATTTAGCACCGTTCAAGGCGCTTGCCAGGCAGCTTGATTCAGTGATGCCTGCGCATGTGATTTATGAACAAGTTGATTCGCAGCCAGCCGGTTTTTCGCGCAAATGGTTGAAGGAGATTTTGCGTGCCGAGCTTGGTTTTGAAGGCGTGATTTTTTCGGATGATTTATCGATGGAAGGTGCATCCTTCGCAGGTGGCGTTGTTGAGCGTGCGCAAGCGGCGTTTGGCGCGGGCTGCGACATGGTGTTGTTTTGCAACGATCAAGCGCGCTGCGATGAATTGCTTTCTGGCCTGCTGGCGGCAGGTGTTTCGCCAACCGACGCGCTTTCACAGCATTTGACGCGCATGCGTGCCCGCTCGCATCTGGGCTCGCTTGTAACGGATAAAAAGTACCAGGCTGCCCAAGCAATCGTCGCCGCTGCTGGAATCTAACGCATTGAAATCAGCTGCCCGCTTTAGCTGCGATATTTTTTGTCGGGTCGTTGATAACTTTGGTGATGTCGGTGTCACCTGGCGTCTTGCCCGCCAGCTTGCCGGTGAATTCGATGTTGCTACGCGTTTGTTTGTCGATAATCTGCCGAGCCTGGCTAAATTGGTGCCTGAGCTTGATGTGCAAATGCATTCGCAAAAATTGAACATGGTTGATGTTCAACTATGGCAGGACGAAGATGCAAAGCTCATAGACGCAGAGCTCATTCCCGCAGACTGCGTGATTGAAGCGTTTCAATGTGCATTGCCGAATTCATATATGAATGCGATGGCGCAGCTAACTCCCGCACCGGTTTGGCTGAATCTCGATTATCTCAGTGCAGAATCGTGGGTCGCCAAGCATCATTTGCTGCCATCGCCACATCCGCAATTAGCGCTCACCAAATATTTTTTCTTTCCCGGCTTTGAGGCAGGTACGGGTGGATTGCTGCGGGAGCGTAATCTTTTCCTGAAGCGCGATGCCGCCGTGCCGCACGTTAAAGCAGAGGCGCTTCGCGTGCTCATTTTTGGTTACGCCAATCGCGCGCTGTCTGCACTTATTGCCGCCATTGAGTCATCGGCCAAGCGTACGGTGATTACCTTACCCGAAGGCAAATTGGCCGAACAATATCTGCAAGTCATAGGCGCGAAGCCTGTTAATGCCAACACGAGCATCCATATCCAGCCGTTCGTGCCACAAATCGAATTTGATGCCTTGCTATGGGCAAACGATATCTGCATAGTCCGTGGTGAAGACTCATTCGTGCGTGCGCAATGGGCCGCCAAGCCATTTGTTTGGCATATTTACCCCCAAGGTGAGGGGGCGCATTGGCAAAAGCTCACAGCCTTTCTGGATCGTTATTGCGTTGGCCTCGAAACCCATGCAGAAACCGCTGTCCGGGGGTTGTGGCGCGCATGGAATGCGGAAGACACTGATGCGATTGCCGCCACCTGGAACAGTTTTGTCATGCACCGGGCTGCGATAGAGGTGCATGCCCGAAAATGGGCGAATGATCTGGCCAAACAGGGCGATCTGGCAGCCAATCTGATGACTTTTGTCGAAAAAAGCGCTAAAATTTAAGGCTTTATGTTTAAAAGCAAGTTTAAAAACAGCTGATCAGCCCCAATCAATTAATTCGCATACTCTATCCGCCACACCAGAATTCACTCACTGCTCGAAAGTTTAATTTTTATGATGAAATTTGCCCAGGAACTCCGCGCCGGAAACGTCGTGATGATCGGTCGTGACCCGATGGTCGTACTCAAAGCCGAATACAACAAAGGTGGGCGCAGTGCCGCCGTCGTGAAAATGAAATTCAAGAATTTGTTAACCGCTTCCGGCATGGAAACGGTCTATAAAGCGGACGATAAATTTGAAACTGTTCAGCTTGAGAAAAAAGAAGTGACCTATTCGTATTTTGCCGATCCGATGTATGTGTTTATGGATGCCGAATACAACCAGTACGAAGTTGAGAACGAAAGCATGGGCGATGCCTTGAATTATCTCGAAGACGGCATGGCCTGCGAAGTCACTTTTTACAACGGCCGCGCGATTTCAATCGAGTTGCCTAATTCATTCGAACGCGAAATCGCGACCGACCCTGCGGTGCGTGGTGATACATCAGGCAAAGTGATGAAGCCCGCAACCCTGGTTGGCACCGGCTTTGTGGTGTCCGTGCCGCTGTTTTGCGAAAACGGCGACAAAATTGAAGTCGATACGCGCACCGGTGAATATCGCCGCCGTGTCTAGTTTTAGCGGCTGAAGCAATGTTTAAAAAAGCACGGTTCCCCGTGCTTTTTTATTACAAGCCCAGCACTGGTGAGGCGTTTGGAGCAAAAATGGCTGAAAATCCGCTCTGATGCTGATGGTTGCCTTTCAAAAAAAGCGTTCTCACCGATTAACGTGAACCCAATTTCTGCGCAGCCAATTTCTGTGCAGCTTTTGCAAGCTCGGTAATCGCCGCCCAATTTTTAGCTGCGATCAAATCACGTGGCACCACCCACGATCCGCCCACGCACACCACATTTTTTAGTGCAAGGTAGGAGGGCGCGTTGGTAATACTGACGCCGCCGGTGGGACAAAATACGATGTCGCCGAATGGCCCCGAAAATGCGGACAACATGGGCACGCCACCGGCTTGCTCGGCGGGAAAAAATTTCTGGAAAGTGTAGCCCGCATCGCGCGCGCGCATGATTTCAGCGGCGCTGCTCACACCGGGAAGCCATGGAATCGCGCCTGCTTTGGCGACATCATTAATGCCGTCCGTGAAGCCCGGGCTCACCATGAATGTCGAGCCCGCTGCTGCTGCTGTGCGCCATTGCGCTGCATCGAGTACTGTGCCTGCGCCAATGTGTGCGCCTGTAACGTTTGCGGCGATGTCGCGAATCGCATTGAGTGCCGCGTCGCTTCGTAGCGTCACTTCGAGTACATTAAGCCCGCCTGCCACCAATGCATTTGCGAGCGGCACCGCATCTTCTATTTTCTCAATAACGATAACGGGAATAACGCTGGCTTGCCGGGCAAGTGTCAACAGTTGCTGTGCGTCCATTAAATCGTCTCCAAATACTTTATTGAAAAAGTGGCGGCACCTTGCTCGGCGGTGAGTGCCCGATCACGCTGTCCCGCGAATAATTCACGGCCCATGCCGTGTTGGTCGGTCGCCGGTTTTGTCACGCTGCGTAAATTCAATTCTGCTTCGCTCACATCAACGCTAAGAATGCCCGCCTCGGCATCGAGCGTAATGATGTCGCCGGTTCTGACGCGCCCGATTGGGCCATCCCGCATCACTTCAGGCGAGACATGAATGGCGGCAGGCACTTTGCCGGATGCGCCCGACATGCGGCCATCGGTGACGAGTGCGACATGGAAGCCTTGATCTTGCAGTGAGCCTAGCGGTGGCACCAGTTTGTGCAGTTCCGGCATGCCGTTGGCGCGTGGTCCTTGGCCAATCACGACCGCGACAAAATCACGATTAAGCTCGCCCGCCTTGAACGCGATCTGCAATGCTTCTTGCGTTTCGAACACGATTGCGGGTGCGACCACGCGGCGATGTTGCGGCTTGACAGCGGATGTTTTTACAATCGCGCGACCTAAATTGCCGGTGACCAATCGCATCCCGCCTTCGTGCGAAAACGCGGTCGCAGCGGGACGCAAAACATCGTGATGACCGCTAACCCGTTCTGGTGCAATGACGCTATCTTTCCAGGTAACGTTGGCACCTGAAAGTTGCGAGAGTTGCGCATCGCGCGCATAGGCATTCAAGCCTTCTCGGCCGCCCAAAACGGTATTCACGTCCGCATGCAAAAGCCCGGCGTGCAACAATTCGCGAATCAGATAGGCCGTGCCGCCCGCCGCATGAAAAACATTAATGTCCGCTTCGCCATTCGGATAAATCCGCGCCATCAGCGGCACCACGGACGACAATTCCGCAAAGTCGTCCCAGTCAATCGAGATGCCCGCTGCCGCCGCCATCGCCACCAGATGAATCGTGTGATTGGTCGAGCCGCCCGAGGCAAGCAGGGCAACAATCGCATTCACCACGCAGCGCTCATCCACCACATCAGCAAGACGCATAGCGCTCGTCGCGAGCGATAAAACGCGGCGCGTGGCTTCAGCCGTTAATGCATCGCGCAGCGGAGAATCAGGATGTTCGAACGCAGCACCCGGCACATGCAGCCCCATCACTTCCATCATCAGCTGATTGCTGTTGGCGGTGCCGTAAAACGTGCAGGTGCCGATGCCGTGGTAGGCACTCATTTCCGCTGCGAGCAATTCTTCGCGCGTCGCTAGGCCTTGCGCGTGTCTTTGTCGCACAGCCGCTTTTTCTGAATTCGCCAATCCGGATGCCATTGGTCCGGCAGGTACGAAGATCGCGGGCAAATGGCCAAACGCCAATGCGCCGATGAAAAGTCCCGGCACAATTTTGTCGCATACGCCTAACAGCAGCACTGCGTCAAACGCATCGTGGGAAAGTGAAATCGCCGTCGCCTGCGCAATGATGTCGCGCGAGAAAAGTGACATTTCCATCCCCGGCTGGCCTTGCGTTACACCGTCGCACATGGCGGGCACGCCACCCGCCACCTGCGCGGTTGCACCATTTTCACGGGCCGTTTTTTTAATCAAATCAGGAAACCGCGCATAGGGTTGATGAGCGGAAAGCATGTCGTTATACGAAGTGACAATGCCGATATTCGGCACCTTGGTCTGCGCCAGCCAGATTTTATCGCTGCCGGATGCAGACGCGGCCACATGCGCCAGATTGCTGCACGACAAACCCTGGCGACGCGTGGCGTTTCGATGGGTGGCGGCGCGATCCATATGCGCCAGATAAGCTGCGCGGCTTACTTTGCTTTTGGCGCGAATGCGCTCTGTAACGCGGGTGATAACGGAATTCATGATGGCTCCTAGATTACGGCGTGTCTTGTAAAATTACATAAATTATAATTTATTGGTAATTTTACAACATACTCTACTGTAGTTGAAATACTGTCAAGTATTACTTCGCAACATTACCAATCGCTGACGTAATATGTAATTTCGCTAAATTAGCTTTCTTTAGTCATCAGTATTTTCAAGGAACTTGCGACCATGCTAACGAAATTGCGTAACCTTCGCCCGGGATTGTCCCAATCTGAGCAGCGGGTGGCGGATTTGGTATTAAAACAGCCCCAATGGGTGATCGATGCCTCGATTGCCATGCTGGCAAAAAAAGCGGCTGTCTCGCAGCCCACGGTAATCCGGTTTTGTCGCTCAATGGAACTTAATGGCTATCTGGATTTCCGTCTAAAGTTGGCGCAAACGCTTGCCGCGGAGTCGGCACCGGGCGTGCCCTATGTGCATGGTGACGTAAAAGCCACAGATCGTCCTGCCGATATTGTCAGCAAGGTATTTGATCGTGCAGCAGGTACATTGATGCGCGTGGGCAAGGCGCTGGATATTCGCGCGATGGACGGCGCAATCAAAACACTCACCAAGGCCAGCCGGGTCGAGTTCTACGGGCTCGGCAATTCGTCCGTGGTCGCGCAGGATGCACAATATAAATTTTTCCGGCTGGGCTTGCCGGCGATTTATTTTTCTGATTCACACATGAATAATCTTTCAGCACCTCTGCTTGCCAAGGGCGATGTCGTGGTCGCGATTTCAGCTTCCGGTCGTACGCGGGAACTTTGTCGCAGCGCCAAGCTGGCACACAGTGCAGGTGCCATAGTCATTGCAATCACCATTCCGCGATCACCGCTTTCGGGCATTGCTGATATCACGTTGAATGCAGAAGTGGAAGAGGATCCCGACATTTATAGTCCGATGACCTCACGCATTGTTCACCTGACCATTATTGATGCCTTGGCTGTTGGTGTGGCGCTGGCGCGCGGGCCAAAGTGGGTATCGAAACTAGAAAAAAGCAAAGACGAATTACGGGTTTCACGCCTTCCTCGTTAGCGGCTCGTTGGGAGATCGCTAGTGCGGACGTTGATCGAAATGCTCTACGGTCTCACCTTTTTCGATGCCGATAATGTGTTCGGCGTCACCGAATTTTCGCTGGTTGTAATGATGCTTCCACATGACCAGCGCAATCGCTGATGACATAAATGTGCCAAAAATAACGATAGCGATATTGATGTGAACATCCATTGACAGCATGAATGCATAGATAGAAAGCATGACCAAAATGCACAGATTCTCATTGAAATTCTGCACCGCAATCGAATTGCCGGCGGATAACAAAACATGACCACGATGCTGCAACAGCGCATTCATCGGCACCACAAAAAACCCTGCCATCGCACCGACCGCAATCATCAACGCGTATACCAGCGGCATATAAGTCACCAAAGTCATCGTCATCAATAGCCCGCCCATTGCCACCCCGGCGGGCAACACGCGAAGTGATTTTTTGAGCGGAATCAGGCGTGCCGCCATCACCGCCCCAAACGCAATACCAAACGCAAAAATGCCTTGCAACACCGAAGCCTTGTCCAGCGGCATACCCAGATGTTGTTCTGCCCACCGCAACACAATGAATTGCAATGTGGCGCCTGCGCCCCACAGCAAGGTCGTCACGCCAAGTGAAATTTGCCCCAGCTTGTCCTGCCAAAGTGTGGTGAAACAGTGGCCGAAATCAGCGAATAGTTTGAACAGGTTTTGCGTTTGTTTTGCATAGCGTGCGCCGGTATCGGGAATATAAAGATTAAAAACGGCGGCTACGCCATAAAAAAAGACGATTACCGCAATCGCCGCTTCGGCCGGTGTTTCAATCCCGGTTTCGACGTAGGGCAGGTCAATCATCAACAACCGTGCTGCAATCTGCGGCTTGATTAATACGCCACCAACCACAAAGCCGATGATTGCCGAACATACCGTGAGTCCTTCAAGCCATGCGTTGGCTACCACCAGTTTTTCGGGTGGCAGCAATTCAGTGACTATGCCGTATTTTGCTGGCGCATAAGCCGCCGCACCGAAACCCACGACGCCGTAAGCGACCAGCACGACCACATATTCCTCGATGCCCAGGCTGGCAATATGCGAATAGAACAGCAGCATCAAACAGCCGACAACCTTGATTGTGTTGGTCACGAACATCACCTTGCCTTTGGGCCAGGCATCTGCAAACGGGCCGACAAAGGGTGCCAATATGACGTACGAAACGGTGAAGAAAAACTTGAGCAGCGGCGTCATCCACGCTGGGCCTCCAAGCTCAACTAGCAGCGCAATCGCGGCGATGAGCAGCGCGTTGTCCGCCAGAGAAGAGAAAAACTGTGCGCCGAGAATGGTATAAAAGCCGCGCTTCATTTTTTAGCGGCCAGAATTTGCTGCGCTGTTATTGTCATCACTATCGTTATTGCCATTCTGCTCACTGTAGCGTCCCGCGCACACGAGAGAGCTCAATGGTGCTGGCGTTTTTACGATCTTCTGCGCGGTTGACAATAGATGCTTCCGTGGGAATACCTTCTGGCCCATAAATACCGCAAAGCCCAATAAAACACATTCCCATCTGCGTAATTTCTTTCGCTGACATCGGTCGCTGCTTATCTAACGTGGCTCGAAACACCAGCATTGGCGCGGGTTTTGGGGCAACATAGTCTTCTGGATCAACGTTACCGAAGACGCGTATTTCTTCCAGCCGCTGAATATTTTCAGCGGCAGGCCGCTTGGGTGCATCAGGTTTGATCGGCAATTTCAGCGACTCGGCGCGGATCTGATTTTTCGTCTCGCGTTCCACCTCTTTGAGTGTCGCTTTGGAAAGCATTTTAAATTGTTGGCGTGATGCGGGTTCAGGCAACTCGGAAAGAGCAGTTGCCGCAGCCTGCGATTCCACAGGCTGCGGATTTGGCGTTTGACTTTGCGTTTGACTTTGCGTTTGACCTCCCGCGCTGGTGACCAGAAATGCGGTCATCAGAATGATCGCCAGACGGTTCATCTCAATTGACCACTACAACACTTCTGCCGCATGATCAGCCAGGCGCGAACGCTCGCCGCGTTGCAGCGTAATATGCCCGGAATGATTCCAGCCTTTGAAGCGATCCACCACATAGGTTAGGCCCGATGAGCCCTCGGTCAAATAGGGCGTGTCGATCTGCGCGATATTGCCCAGGCAAACAACTTTCGTTCCCGGCCCTGCGCGGGTGATGAGGGTTTTCATTTGCTTGGGTGTCAGGTTTTGCGCTTCGTCAATAATCAAAAATTTATTCAGGAACGTTCTGCCGCGCATAAAATTAAGTGACTTCACTTTGATGCGTGAACGAATCAAATCTCGTGTCGCGGCACGCCCCCAATCGCCGGCTTCATCATCCGAGCTATTGAGCACGTCAAGGTTATCTTCCAGAGCACCCATCCACGGATTCATTTTCTCTTCTTCGGTACCGGGCAAAAAGCCAATATCCTCGCCGACCGGTACGGTGACCCGGGTAATGATGATCTCCGAATAGACTTTGAATTCGAGCGTTTGCATCAATGCAGCCGCGAGTGTGAGCAAGGTTTTGCCGGTACCTGCCTGCCCGAGCAACGTGACGAAATCAAGATCGGGATCCATCAGCACATTTAATGCAAAATTTTGCTCGCGGTTGCGCGCGACGATGCCCCAAATGTTATTTTTTTGGTGCGTATAATCTTTCAGTGTTTTGAGTACCGCGCTTTTGCCATCAAGTGCTGCCACCATCGCATAAAACGGTTTGTCGTCGTCCTGAAATACAAATTCATTGACGTGCATGCTGGCCACCATTGGGCCCTTGATGCGATACAGCGTACGGCCGTGTTCCTGCCACGATTCCATATCCTTGCCGTGTTTATCCCAAAAATCTTTCGGCAATTCGCGTACGCCGGTATACAGAAGATCGGTGTCTTCCAAAACTTTATCGTTGAAATAATCCTCAGCCGAGACGCCAATCGCGCGCGCCTTGATGCGCATGTTGATGTCTTTCGATACCAGCACCACGCTGCGTTTTGGGTTGTGATGTTGCAGATCAAGTGCTACGGCGAGAATCTGATTGTCAGCCTTGCCACTATCGGCAAGTGCTGACGGAAAATCGAGCGTGATCGGACGCGTTTGCAGCATGAGTCGGCCGCTCGCTTGACGCGTGCCAAATTCTTTTAGCGCGATACCGGTTTCTATTTCGCCTTCCTGACTCGAGACAATTTCATCCAAAAAACGGCTGGCCTGACGCGCATTGCGTGCCACTTCGGTCATGCCTTTTTTATTGTTGTCAAGCTCTTCTAACGTAATCATCGGCAGATAAACATCATGCTCTTCAAATCGGAATAACGATGTGGGATCGTGCATGAGCACGTTCGTATCCAGTACAAACATTTTGTGCTGATGTGATTTTGCCGAGCCGGCGTGTTCAGAAGTCGCGACGGCATCTTTTTTGTGTTTAGTAGCCAAAGTGGTGTCCTCTCGTTAGGGCCTGGAAAATGGATTGGTGTTGACAGCTATATGTGACGAATTCATAAGCGAAAAACCCTCTTGCGGCGCTGGCCAGAAGAGGGTTTTCAATATCAAGTTTGCACTCAATTCGAGTCTGCGTTCGCAAGTATTTTTCTAAATATTCAAAAATTTGTGAATTGATTATTGCATGGATTTTGCGGCGCTCAGAACCTCCTCAACATGGCCGTCCACTTTGACGCCACGCCATTCCTTCAGCACCTCATTATTCTTGCCCACAATAAAAGTCGAGCGCTCGATACCGAACACTTTTTTGCCATACATATTTTTTTCTTTGATTACATTAAATAATTTGCAGAGTGTTTCATCTTCGTCTGCAAAAAGATCAAACGGAAAATTCATTTTTGCTTTGAATTTTTCATGGCTTTTGAGGGAATCGCGGGAAACGCCAAATACCATATAGCCCGCTTTTTTGAATGCGTCGTAATGATCGCGAAACGCCGTACCTTCAATCGTGCAGCCGGGCGTATCGTCTTTTGGATAAAAATAAATAATGTAGGGATGGCCGCGGAATGCGGTACTGGCAAAGCGCTGGTTACCGGTGGCGGGCACTTCAAAATCTGCAATAACGTTGTTTGCGTTGTTTGCGTTGTTTGCGTTGTTTGGCATGGCGGTTCTGCTCCTAAATTGAAATGGGTATTAAGGGAAGCGGCAATCAACGACTCAAGAATCCATGAAGACTATGACACTGTTGTTTCAGGTTTCGTTCGGGCATGGCCCGTAATATTAACTTCTGGCAAAAACGGCGAACCTTGCAATAACAAATTACCACTTCGCCCGGCAATCTCGCCGTGAATCGCGTTGAAATACGATAGATGTTTAAGATCCAGATTGTCATAGATTGCGCGGGTCGAAACGAGGTCGTAACCTTGCTCTTTCCAGCCGATTAGTAGTCGCTCAAACACGGGCAACAGGCGCATGCCTTCCAGCTCCGCATGCAGTGTAAATACATGGCCATTTGCGGGGCTTGATTCGGTCAGTTTCAACACATGCGCGGCTACATTGGTTTCGGTAATACCGTTAACGCCGATCAGCTCATCAAGAGTCGGCAGGCTCGTGGGTATTTGCGGACAGTCGATAATTTCACCGTTTACAACGGGGAAATGCGGCAATGCGAAAGCAGGATCGGCGCGACCATCCGAGCAATAATCAAAGCCCATTGTTTGCGTGAGCCGCAAAGCGTGCTTCGACATTTGCCAGCCTGCCGCTCCGTGGGTTTTTGCGGGCTCTTTAAAAATATCAGCGTATCGATCCAGTGCTGCCGTCATCTCACTTTTCGTCCATGCGGCCGAGGCGTTCATCACGCCGTCTTGCCAGCGCACATGATCCCAAGTGTGAATGCCGCATTCGAAGCCTTCATCACGTGTGCGTCTAAGAATATCGGCGCAGCGCTTGCCAATATCCGGGCCTGGCAAAAGCGTGCCGTAGAGCAGGGTGGGAAAGCCGTAATGCGCCACGACAGACGTGCGCTTCACTTTGCCTAAAAAACCTTTGCGAAATACTCGCTTGATCGCGCGACCGGTATTGTCCGGCCCGAGACTGAATAAAAATGTGGCGTCAGCATGATGTTTTTTCAGCGCCTCGATTAAAGCAGGCACGCCGATCTGTGTGCCTCGCAAGGTATCCACGTCGATTTTGAGCGCGAGCTTTTTTTGAGAATTTTTTGTTTTCATATTGCTGCAATTATGCCAGCGGCAGGCATACCTTATCGGGGAAAGGGCGGTAAAATATTGTCATGGAAATTAAAAAACAAATTGACGAGCCAACGTTAAATCCGCAATCAACTCCGTACGGCATCATCGGCGGTGAAGCCAAGGTGCGCGCACTGGTCACTCGCTTTTATGATTTGATGGACGAAGATCCAGATTTTTACGGCATCCGCAAACTGCATCCCGAATCGCTCGATGGCTCACGCGAGAAATTATTTATGTTTTTAACTGGTTGGCTCGGTGGCCCGCCCGTGTACACGGATCAATTCGGCCATCCGCGGTTGCGCGCGCGGCATCTGTCGTTCGCTATTGGTGCCAGCGAGCGTGACCAGTGGATGAGTTGCATGACGCGTGCGATGGCTGATGTTGAAATTGAGCACAGCTTGCGTGACCGGCTGATTGCATCATTTGCGAATACCGCAGACTGGATGCGGAATAAAGAACCATGAGCAAGGAACCGTGAACAATTGATGCGCTGCACAAATAGCTCGAATTCGTCACATGGGCGTGCTAAAATGTCGAGTTGAGTCAATAACTTATCTTCTTTTCAAAACAAACCCTAACCGAAGCCGAATTCCATGCCACGCGCCCTCAGAAATATCGCCATCATCGCCCACGTTGACCACGGGAAAACCACCCTCGTCGACAAACTCCTTCACCAGGCCGGCTCATTTGCCGCGCACCAGCACATTGCCGAACGGGTGATGGATTCGAACGATCTCGAAAAAGAGCGCGGCATTACCATTCTCGCGAAAAATACCGCGATTGATTACGAAGGCGTACACATCAATATCGTAGATACGCCAGGCCACGCGGATTTTGGTGGTGAAGTCGAACGCGTATTGTCGATGGTGGATGGCGTGTTGCTGCTGGTGGATGCAGTTGAAGGCCCGATGCCACAAACGCGTTTTGTGACCAAGAAAGCGTTAGCGCTCGGCTTGCGGCCGATTGTGGTAGTAAACAAAATTGATCGTGATGGTGCACGCCCGGATTGGGTAATTAACAACACATTTGAATTGATGGATAAATTGGGCGCGACTGAGGCCCAGCTTGATTTTCCGGTCGTTTATGCCTCAGCAATCAATGGCTACGCCATGCTTGATTTGAAAACGCCTGCCACCGACATGCGTGCTTTGTTCGACACTGTTTTGAAATACGTTCCCGAGCCTGAAAGTGATGCGGATGCGCCGCTGCAATTACAAATTTCTGCACTCGATTACTCGACGTATGTGGGCCGCATTGGCATTGGCCGCGTTCGTCGTGGCTCGATCAAGCCGGCACAAGATGTGATGGTGATGATTGGTGACAAGCCGCCAAAAAAAGCGCGCGTGAATTCCGTGCAGGGCTTTCAGGGCTTGAACAAAGTGCCGCTGGATGTCGCGGAGGCCGGCGAGATTGTGCTGATTTCTGGTATTGAAGAATTGGCGATTGGCTGCACGCTGGCAGATGTTGAAAATCCGGAGGCGCTGCCGATTTTGGGTGTGGATGAGCCGACTTTGACGATGAATTTTCAGGTTAACAAATCGCCATTCGCCGGTCAGGAAGGCAAGTTCGTTACCTCGCGCCAATTGCGTGAGCGCCTTGATAAAGAGTTGCTCGTTAACGTCGCCTTGAAAGTGGCCGAAACCGAAGACACCGATTCATTTATGGTGTCAGGTCGTGGTGAATTACACCTGACGATTCTCTTGGAAAACATGCGTCGCGAAGGCTATGAATTAGCCGTTGGCAAGCCACGTGTGTTGGTGAAGGAAATTAACGGCGAAAAGTGCGAGCCATTTGAAATGCTCACCCTCGATGTTGAAGAAACGCATCAGGGCCCGGTGATGGAAGCGATTGGCCAGCGTCGTGGCGATATGGTCGATATGGTGCCGGATGGTCGTGGCCGTGTGCGCCTGGATTACCGTATTCCTGCTCGTGGCCTGATCGGGTTTCAAACTGAATTCATGAACTTGACTCGAGGTACTGGCTTAAAGAGCCATGTGTTTGATGAATACGCGCCGCTGCGTGGTGAGATCGCATCGCGTCGCAACGGTGTGTTGATTTCGGGCGAGCAGGGCGATGCGGTGGCTTATGCGTTGTGGAAATTGCAGGACCGTGGCCGCATGTTTGTATCTCCCGGCGAGCGTTTGTATAACGGTATGGTGATTGGTATTCACAGCCGCGATAACGATCTCGTCGTGAACCCGATCAAAGGCAAGCAGCTCACCAATGTGCGCTCGTCCGGCACGGATGAAGCGGTGGCGCTGGTGCCGCCAATCCAGATGACGCTCGAATCCGCGATTGAGTTTATTGATGACGATGAATTGGTTGAAATCACGCCAAAAAACATTCGTATTCGTAAACGTTTCTTGTTGGAGCATGAGCGCAAG
>JANXWW010000325.1 GCA_025350945.1 Burkholderiales bacterium | reverse complement strand
GAGCTTGGCGGAAGGCGGCGTTTTTTTACCAGCAACCGCTGCAGTTTTAACCAGCCGCGGATCGCAGCAAATTTGTCGTAGTTTCAATAACGCATCCAGCACGATGATGTGGCTCTTGGCGATGCCATGTGCGGCGATTTCATCGCGCACGCGTTTGTCCATCGCCACCCGTACGGTTTCGTATAAATCAGCTTGCGCGCCGCTGATTTCAACTTCACGCGTGATCTCGGTTTTGGGCGGCAAGTCTTTAGCCACTTCCGCTTTGGTGCGACGTAGCAAAAATGGTTTGATCCGTCGGGCCAAAAAATTGCGCCGCGCTGAATCGCCTTCGCGTTCAATCGGTGTGCGATAGCGCTCGCGAAAGCTGCGCTCCTCGCCCAAAAAACCGGGCAATAAAAAATTGAATAACGACCATAATTCACCCAGATGATTTTCGAGCGGCGTGCCGGTTAAACAAAGCCGATGATTGGCGGTCAGTTCGGACGCAATCGCGGCCGCGTTGGTTTTGGCGTTTTTGATATTTTGTGCTTCGTCCAAAATAATCAAATGCCATTTCTGTTTTTTGAGTTCCTCCTCGTCGCGACCCAGCAGCGCATAGGTCGTCAGCACCAGATCAGATTCGCCCATGCGTTCAAAACTTTTTTTGCGATCAGCACCATGCGAGAGCAACACTTTTAGCGTGGGCGCGAATTTTTCGGCTTCAGTTTTCCACACATTCATCATGCTGGTTGGGGCCACCACCAGCGCCGGGCGGCCTAATCTGCCCGCCGCTTTTTCGGTGAGAATGTGGGCGAGTGTTTGCACCGTTTTACCGAGCCCCATATCGTCGGCCAGCACGCCAGCGAGATCATGTGAAGTCAAAAATTGCAGCCACGCGAGGCCGTCTTGTTGGTAGGGGCGCAACACGGCGTTGAAATTATTCGGTGTTGCCACCGGTGCGATTGACGTAAATCCGGCGAGCTTGTTGCCAAGCGCGCGCAGCCGATCACCGCCCATCCAGCGCAGCTTTAATGCATGCTCCAGATCAGCCAACCGCGCCGCATCGAGCGCGGGCAGGCGAAGTTTGGCCGAGGTGTTTTCGCCATCGCCGCGCATCGCAATTTCATACAGCACAGTGAGCATCGAGCGAATGCGCGCGAGCGGCAATGATGCGCTTCGTCCATCGGGTAATCGCACCAGCACGGGCGCATCGTCGCCGCGCCGCGCCAGCGCATCCGCGCTCCAGTCGGCTGGTGCGAAACGAATAAGATTAATCAGAATCGGGATCAGGCTTAGACGTGCGCCATCGACTTCAATGCCAATTTCGATATTGAACCAATCATTATTTGATTCTTCAACATCGCCATACCACTCACCGACATCAGCCAGATTAAATCGAAACTCTTTCTTCATCTCGATGTGCCAGCCTGCCGCGCGTAATCGCGGTAGTTGAAGCTGCACAAATTCAGTCCAGGCGGCTTCAACGTCCTGATTCGTAGGCACGAAAGCACCTTGCATTTCTGCGGTGATGCCGCGTGTCATCGCCTTTTCAATCACCTCAAATCCCGTTGCTCGCAGCTCAGCGCGTGCGGCTTTCTCGAATTCATGATTGCGCGAAACGCGGGTGATTTTGTTGTGGTCGAATCGGGTAATATCACTATTTTTTTTGCCACTCTTGCCGCTCTTGCCGCCAGCGCCGCCCACACGCGAATCTACGCGCTGACCTAAATAATCAAAAAACAGCCGCGCCGTATCAACATACGAGGTGGTGGCCTTCCACGATTGGCGGCTCCAGACTTCCAGCTTGTGCGTATCGAGCGAGAGCACGACGGTGGGCCGATAGTCGGCGATAAATGTTTCATCCACTGCGCGTGGTGGTGCCACGATTTTGTGCAGATTGCGAATCGTCATTTCGCGCGCCACGCGCTCAACTATTTGTGCAGGCAGTATCGGCGCGGCAGCTAACAACGAGGCAATGGCCGGTGTCGCTTCAGTTAGAATCGGCCCGCATTCGTGCGTGACTTCATCGATATACCACGGCGGTGCGCTGGGGATGACGGCGCGCACGTGAGGCTCCACAATCAATTCAGCCACGCTCGCCCCGTTCAGTAAATTTCGCCAGACAACATTTGCACGGCGCGCCGCACCCTCGCGCAATGGTTTACCATCCGCATTCTGAAAATAGCAGCGCCCCGTGGCGAGAATTTTCTGCAACGTATCGCTGTGCTTTTTACCGTTAAAGCTGAATTGATAACCGTATTGCAGTCCGTCGTTGGTCAGCGTAAGCGCACGCAAAATTTCCTGATCGATTTCCAGCACAAACTGCGCCGGATTACGCAACGCATCAGGATTGTTATATCGAGTCACACCGCTCAACGTGCCGCTCTTGAGCACGCGCGCGGATTTAACTGATAGCTCAATTGTTTCACGCACGGTTTGTGCATTGGTACCGAGCGCTTTTGTTTCGAATATATACAGCAAACGCTGTGTGACGCTATCCGGATATTCGTCAGATTTTTTTATCTGCGCCTGCTCCAAGCGGCTGAGCCACACATCTACTTCATAGGGGAGCGGCATTTCGCGTTCAGCCAAAGAGGCTGGCCCACGCGACTTGCCGGGTGTGCTTTTTAACGGCGCTATGATGACTGGCGTGACATTATTCCGCGAAGGCTTTTCTTCTCTCGTAATCGCACGAATGATCGCGATGACATGCTTGCAGTTATGGCCAATCGGGCAAGTGCAATCGCCTTCGATATCAGGCAAATGGCTGCGCGCCTTAATTGAAATGGTTTGCTCATAAATTTCATCATGCGAACCCTGCACCGTGCTGTGAATTTTTGCCGCAGTGTCCGTACGCACCAGCCAGTCAATTGACAGCACACGCCCTTCATTAAAAACTTCGATGCCGCGCTCTTTGTAGCGCGAGTTAAAAAGCTCGGTGGCGGCAGTCCATTGGATTTTCAAAAGCGGCTCACAAAAATTTGACGTAATTCCCATTATGGCGAAGTTTTTCACCAGGTTAACTATTCTTAACACCGCTTCTGCGATAATTTGTTTTTGGAGAATAAAAACATGAGCAGAAAATATTTTGGCACCGATGGCATACGTGGGCAGGTCGGTGTTTCGCCGATGACGGCCGATTTTGTGATGCGGCTGGGCTTTGCGGCCGGGCGGATTCTCGCCACACAAACCCACACCTCATTCGGGCCGCGCCCGGCAGTGCTAATTGGCAAAGACACGCGAATCTCCGGCTATATGCTGGAAAGCGCGCTGGAGGCGGGCTTTGCGGCGGCTGGGGTGGATGTGCTCTTGGTCGGGCCGATGCCCACGCCTGCGGTCGCGCATCTGACGCGTGCGTTGCGGCTATCCGCAGGCGTGATGATTTCGGCGTCGCATAATCCGTTTGATGACAACGGCATCAAGTTTTTTTCCAGTACCGGTGCGAAGCTGCCGGATGAAGTTGAATTAGCCATTGAAGCCGAACTCGATAAACCGTTCGCCTCGCTTAATTCCGCCAAGCTGGGCAAGGCGCAACGCGTGTTCGACGCGCCAGGACGCTACCTGGAATTTTGTAAATCAACATTTCCGAATGAGCTTGATCTACGCGGTATGAAGCTGGTGATCGATTGCGCGCACGGCGCGGCCTACGATATCGCGCCGCGCATTTTTCGCGAGCTGGGCGCGGATGTGGTCGCGATTGGCAATCAGCCCGACGGTATTAACATCAACGACAAATGTGGTGCCACATATACGGCCAGCATGCGCAGTGCGGTGTTGTCGAATGGTGCGGTGTTTGGCTTAGCACTCGACGGTGATGCAGATCGCTTGATGATGTGCGATGCCGACGGCACGTTATTCGATGGCGATCAATTGCTGTATGCCGTGGTGAAAGATCGGCATGAGCGCGGTGTGCTGAAAGGCGGCGTGGTCGGTACGCTGATGACCAATTTCGCACTCGAACAACGATTCGCGAAAATGAATATTCCCTTTGCGCGTGCCAAGGTCGGTGATCGTTATGTGCTGGAAATGCTGCGCGAAAAAGGCTGGGAATGCGGCGGTGAAAATTCCGGTCATCTGCTGTGCCTCGATAAACACACGACTGGTGACGGCACCATTTCTGCACTGCAAGTATTCGCGGCATTAAAGCGCAACAATACATCGCTTAGCGATTACACAGCTGAATTAAAAATGTTCCCGCAAATTTTAGTCAACGTGCGCACGCAAACGAAAGTCGATTGGACCACCAAGTCAGGCGTGGTCGCAGCCGTGGCTGCCGCCGAAAAAACCTTAACAGGTCGTGGCCGCGTGCTGCTACGCGCATCCGGCACCGAGCCCGTTATTCGCGTGATGGTGGAGGGTGAGGATCGCTCAGAGGTGGATGGGCTGGCGAACGGGATTGCGGATTTGTTGAGGGCGGCGGTTTAATCGTTCAGGTTAGGTTTCAGATTAAAAAGCCTAGGCAGGGCGTGTCGTTTCAGCCGAAATTGCTCTGAAACGCCCGCCAGTTATAGTGTTTAATTATTTGCAATATGGGGTTTTAACCAAACCGCCCCGTAATGTAATCCTCGGTTTCCTTGCGTTTTGGCTTGATAAATAACTGATCGGTCACGCCATATTCAATCAATTCGCCCAAATACATGTAGGCGGTGAAATCCGATACGCGCGCGGCTTGTTGCATGTTGTGGGTGACAATCGCGATGGTGTAATCTTCTTTTAATTCGTGCAGCAGCTCCTCCACTTTTGCGGTTGAAATCGGATCAAGCGCGGAGGTGGGTTCATCCAGCAACACAACTTCGGGCTTCACTGCAACGGCGCGCGCGATGCAAAGTCGCTGTTGCTGGCCGCCGGAAAGTGAGAGGCCGGATTGCTTTAATTTATCTTTCGCTTCGTTCCAGATCGCAGCTTTGTTCAGCGCCCATTCCACGCGCTCATCCATCTCCGCTTTGGAAAGCGATTCATAAAGTTTTACACCGAAGGCGACGTTATCGTAGATCGACATCGGGAATGGCGTGGGCTTTTGAAACACCATGCCAACCCGAGCACGCAGCAAATTCAAATCCTGATCCTTATCCAAAACGTTTTTGCCATTCATCATGATTCGGCCTTCGGCGCGCTGGCCTGGGTACAGGTCATACATGCGATTGAGCGTGCGCAGCAGAGTCGATTTACCGCACCCTGATGGGCCGATGAAGGCAGTGACGCGGCGTTCGAGAATGTCGAGATTGATATTCTTCAAGCCCTGGAATGTGCCGTAAAAAAATTGCAGATTATCAACCTTGATTTTTGTTTCGAGTGGTGCGGAGGAGACGATATCGTTCATGGTGAGTCCGTGGAATTTGTAAGTTTATTTTTTCTGGCGCTGATCAAAAAACGCGCGGGCACCGATGTTGAGAATTAACACCGAGAACGTAATAATCATCGCGCCTGCCCACGCCAGCGATTGCCAATTCTCATACGGACTCATCGCGAACCGGAAAATCACTACGGGCAGATTCGCCATCGGCGCGTTCATGTCCGCTGACCAGAATTGATTGTTGAGCGCGGTGAACAATAGCGGTGCAGTCTCGCCGCTGATGCGCGCCACGGCCAGCAGGATACCGGTAATGACGCCGCCTCTGACGGCACGCAGTGCAACATATGAAACCACTTTCCATTGCGGCGCACCCAGCGCGGTCGCCGCTTCTCGTAAACTCGCGGGCACCAGATTCAACATCGTTTCAGTGGTGCGCACCACTACCGGAATCGCAATCAAGGCAAGCGCAAATGAACCCGCCCAGCCAGAAAAGTGCTTTACGTTAGCCACATAGATTGTGTAGATAAACAGACCCAAAATAATCGACGGTGCTGAAAGTAAAATGTCATTAATGAAGCGCGTCGCAGGGCCGACCCAGCCGCGATTACCGTATTCCGATAAATAAATGCCCGCCAGAATACCGATGGGTGTGGCGACAAAAGTGGCCGTACCCACCATTACGAGGCTGCCGAAAATCGCGTTCGCCAAACCGCCCTCGCTGCTAGGGGAGGGCGTCATTTGTGTGAACACGGCAAGGTTCATGCCGCCGATTCCTTTCGACACCAGCACGATTAAAATCCATGCCAAAAAAATCATGCCAATCGCCATTGCGCTCATCGCTAAAAAAAGTGCGAAGCGGTTGATGAACACTCGCTTTTGATACAGAGCGCTCATGTTTTTGCGCCTTCGCGCTTATCCAGTTGTGCGAGCATTAATTTTGCTGCTGACAACACAATCAGGGTGATGATGAACAGAACGAGTCCCAATGAAATCAGCGCAGAGATATGAATTTCATTGCTGGCTTCTGCGAATTCATTGGCGAGTGTGGAGGCAATTGAGCTACCGGGCTCGAACAGTGATGCGGCGATTTTCGGTGCGTTACCGATCACGAAAGTGACAGCCATGGTCTCGCCCAGCGCGCGACCCAGGCCGAGCATAATGCCGCCGACCACGCCTGCCTTGGTATACGGTAAAACAATATTGCGCACCACTTCCCAGGTGGTCGCGCCGAGGCCATAGGCTGACTCCTTCAACACCGGCGGTACTACATCAAACACATCGCGCATCACGGAGGCAATAAACGGGATGACCATCACCGCCAAAATAATGCCGGCAGCAAGCACGCCGATGCCCATGGCGGGTCCTTTAAACAATGCACCAATGAATGGAATTGCGCCGACATATTTCGTCAGAAATGGCTGCGCGTATTCCGAGAATAATGGCGCAAAAACAAACAAACCCCACATGCCATAAATGATACTGGGAATCGCAGCGAGTAATTCCACCGCAGTACCGAGTGGACGTTTTAGCCACGCGGGGCAGAGTTCTGTTAAAAAAATCGCGATACCAAAACTGATCGGAATACCAAACAATAGCGCAATCACAGATGTCATCACGGTACCGTAAATAGCGTTCAATGCGCCGTATTCATGCGTGACCGGGTTCCACGCGCTACTCGTTAAAAAGCCAAAACCAAATTTATCGAAAACCGGGAGTGCGCCTTTGAGCAGCGAAAATATAATTGCGGCCAAAATCGCCAGAACAAATAGGGCGAAAAAAAGTGTGGTGCGGCGAAACAGAGTGTCTTGCCAGCGTTGCCGTGAAAGGCGGGTGGCGAGCGCGGTTAATTGTTCTTCTCTCGACACGTATTTACCTTTGGTGCTCGATTGGGAAGTGGCATCAATGCCTGCGATGCTCATAAGATATCAGTCCGTATTTTACTCAAACTGCAATGTAGAAACAGGTCGGGCCGCCAAAATAGCAGCCCGCACCGAAGGTCATGTATTGCGTATATTTATTTCCAGACAGCCTGACCGTTGGCTGTTTTAATATCTGTTTTCCACATGTCTTGAACTAATTTCACCACGTTAGCTGGCATGGGCACATAGTCCATTTCGGTGGCGGCCTTGCCACCATTTTTGAATGAGTAATCAAAAAACTTCAGCACGGCAGCGGCTTTGTCAGCGTTTTCCTGCGATTTTTGCATCAGGATGAAAGATGCGCCTGAGATGGGCCAGCTATCTTTGCCTGGCTGGTCGGTCAGCACCAGAAAAAAGCCTGGCGCTTTCGCCCAGTCTGCACCCGCGGTGGCGGCTTGAAATGTCAAATCATCAGGCTGTACAAAATTGCCCTCCTGATTTTTCATTGAGACATGCGCCATTTTATTTTTCTTGGCATACGCGTATTCGACATAGCCGATGGAGCCCTTGATGCGCTGCGCGTAGGCTGATACACCTTCGTTACCCTTGCCGCCCACGCCTTCAGGCCATGCTACTGATTGGCCCGCGCCCACTTTGGTTTTCCAGTCGCCACTGACCTTTGACAAATAATCAGTGAACAAGAATGTGGTGCCCGATCCATCCGAACGACGCACCACGGTAATGGGGTCTGCCGGTAGTTTCACGGCGGGATTTAATTCAGCAATTGCCTTGTCATTCCAGGTTTTAATTTTGCCCAGAAAAATATCCGCAGCCACCAGGCCAGTCAGGCGCAACGCCCCCGGTGCAACGCCTTCAAGATTGACCACCAGCACCACGCCACCGATGATGGCGGGGAATTGCACGAGGCCTTTTTTATCCAGATCTTCTTTGGAAAGTGGCGCATCGGATGCACCGAAATCAACTGTTTTTGCTTCAATTTGGCGAATGCCACCGCCCGAACCAATTGATTGATAATTCATCGCGGTGCCCGCACTCTTTTTGTAATCCTCTGCCCATTTCGAATAAATTGGGTAGGGAAACGATGCACCTGCGCCTGTAATATCTACAGCGTGCGCTGAGTTTGCAAATATTGCCGATGCCATGACGACGCTCGAAAGCAAATATTTCAGTTTCATGTGTTTAAATTTCACGTGGTTCTCCGTTAAAAATGACAATAGATTTCTTATTGTTATGAAGGATATAGTCGTAGTGTGACGAATTCATGACAGCTTTTTAAAGCTCAACTTCTTTCAGACTGCGGCGTGCTTTCGCGAGCAAAAAAAGCATATTTTGGTGATATTTCAGCTACTTCCGTTACAATCGCGCTACAAGATTTAGTTTGTTTTTTGCTAAAGCCCACAAAATAATAGGCGCAATTCGATAACCGCATTTACCGATCCGCATGAGTCAAAAACTGTTCCGCCAAGAGGCGATTGACGCGCAACGCGAAAAATTTTTTGGCGAGGCGACGATTGCGCGCCCGTTACCCATGTGGGCGCTCACCATGCTGGCCGTGAGCGCAGCCGCCATCATGATCGCCGTGGCGGTGTGGGGCCAATACACGCGCCGCGAACGCGTGGAAGGCTTTTTAGCGCTTGATATCGGTGCTGCGCGCGTGCAGATCCCGGATGCCGGTCGGGTGGCAGAATTGATGGTGAAAGAAGGGCAGCAGGTTGTTGCAGGCGCGCCGCTGGTGCGCATTTCATATGAGCGCTCCACGCAGGCATCCGCGTCAACTGCCGCGCTGGTGTCGGGCGAATTAGCACAACGCCGCACACTACTTGCCAAAGAGCAAGATCAATTACGCGAGCTGGGCGAGCAACAATTGCAGCAGCTCAAAAAGAAAATTATAGATACACAATCTGAAGTCGCACAGATAGATCGCGAAATGAAATTGCAGGATCAACGCCTAAGCTCCGCGCGCGAGCAGGCTAAACGTTTCGCTGATCTGGCACGCGAAAAATTTGTCTCCGATATTGTTGCCCGGCAAAAACAGGACGAAGCAACCGATCAGGAAATACGCTTGCAGGCGTTAAAGCGTAGCCGCATTACGCTGGAACGCGAATTGGGAAATGCGCGCATGGAAGAACCCGCCATCGCATTGAAATCGCGTGCGCAAGTCGATCAAGTATCGCGCCAGATCAGTGAAGTTCAGCAGACCTTGGCGACCGAAGAAGCCAAACGCGAAACGGTTATCGGAGCACCGATCACGGGCACGGTGACCAACATCGCGGTGAGTGCAGGCCAATCTGTGGCGGCGGATGCGTTGCTCGCAACGGTGTTGCCCCAAGGCAGTGTATTGCATGCAGAAATGCTGGTGCCGACCCGTGCGATTGGTTTTGTCAACAAAGGCAAAGAAGTGGTGATGCGTTATGAGGCATTTCCGTTCGAGCGCTTCGGACAATATCGCGGCGTGATTTCGGATGTGAGCCAGACCGTCTGGTCAGCCGGCGAAAGAATCGGCCCCACCACCACGCGCGAGCCCGTTTATCGGGTCGCTGTCACGCTCGATAAACAAAGTGTCGGCGCATTCGGCCAGGATTTTCCGCTGCGTTCTGGCATGCTCGTGAATGCTGATATTTTGCTTGAGAAACGTAGTTTGATTGAATGGATTTTTGAGCCAGTGATGCAATTGCGGGGCAGGTTTTGAGTCTTTTAAAAGCCCCTCCCCCTCGACGGCGGGATGGCCACTGTTTCGGGCCAGGGCGGGGTTCGGGAGCGAGTGATCGCCGCCTGAAGATTGTGCTGATACGGGCGACACAGACTTAACAATCAGTAGAAATAATTGCCAATTCCTAACCAATAAAAACTCCGCCAGGAACCCTCTTGTCCAGCACCATATTCTCCCGCCGTGTCCCGGTTATCCTGCAAAGCGAAGCGCCCGAATGTGGCATCGCCTGCCTGGCGATGGTGTCATCGTTCCACGGCCACTTAACCGATCTTTCCGCGATGCGCATGCGCTTGTCACCTTCGCTCAAAGGCGTCACGTTAAAACATCTCTCGCAAGCAGCAGAATCAATGGGCCTCGTCGCACGCGGTGTGCAAGCGTCGTTGGAAGCACTCGGCAAATTAACGCTGCCCGCTGTGTTGCACTGGGACATGAATCATTTTGTGGTGCTCACCAAAATATCGGGTAAGAATTTAATTGTCCACGATCCTGCGCGCGGACAACGAAAATTAAGCCTTGGCGAAGCATCAAAACACTACACCGGCATTGCGATGGAATTCACGCCAAACGCGAGCTTTCGTAAAGTCGATGAGCGTGAAAAAATCAGCGCGTGGCAATTGCTCGCGGTCGGCGGTGGCTTGAAAGGCAGTATTGCGCAATTGGTGTTGATCTCGCTGGCGCTGGAAGTTTTTGCGATTGCCATGCCGTTTTTTTTGCAGCTGGTGGTGGATCGCGTGCTGGTGGGGCGTGACCGTGAATTGCTCACGGTGTTGGGCATTGCCTTCGGCGCGCTGGTGATTATTCAGGTGGTGGTCACGGCGGTGCGTGCATGGGTCGGTGTTTATCTGAGCACGCATTTCAATATGCGTTTATTGACGGCGCTGTTTAATCATTTGTTGAAGCTGCCGCTGGCATGGTTTGAGAAGCGGCATATCGGCGATATTGTGTCGAAATTTCGCTCGGTCGATGCGATTCAAAAAACGTTATCAACAACATTTGTGGAAACGTTTATCGATGGCTTGATGGTGATTGCAACCATCAGCGTCATGGCGTTTTACAGCATCAAGCTCACGCTGGTGGTGCTGATTGCCGCCGCGATTTACGCGATGCTGCGCTGGTATTTTTATTATCCGCAGCGCTTCGCCACCGACGAGCAGCTCGCCCACGAAGCCAAGGCCAGCACACATTTTATTGAGACGCTGCGCGGCATGATGGCGATCAAATTGAATCTGCGTGAAAACGACCGGCGTATGGCGTATCAGAATCTCGTTGTTGAACAAATCAACGCGGGCGTGAAAGTGCAAAACGTCGGTATTTTTCAGCGCGGTGCGGCGGGGCTGATTTTTGGCTTGGAAAGTATCATCATCGTGTGGCTCGGCGCGCTACTGGTGCTTGACGGTATTTTTTCAGTCGGCATGCTCTACGCGTTCTTGGGCTTCAAGCTCGTTTTCCTCACGCGTATTAACAATCTGGTCGAAAAATGGAATGAATTCCGCATGCTTGATCTGCACGCCGAGCGCATCGCCGATATTGCTCTGGCACAGGAAGAAAAAGCCTATGGATCGTTTAACGTGAGCCCCGTGCTGACCGGTTCGAGCGCGCAACCGTTAATGATACAGGCGCACAATTTAGGCTTCGCCTATGGCCCCGAAGGCTACGCGTTTCGTCATTTGAATATTGACATCAAGCCCGGCGAAACCGTCGCACTGGTCGGCCCATCCGGCTGCGGCAAAACCACGTTGTTGAAAGTATTGCTAGGCCTATTGCATCCCACCGAAGGCCAGGTGATGGTGAACGGTCGCGACTTGCGCGATTGGGATTTGGCACTTTATCGCGCGCAATTAGGTGCAGTCACGCAAGAAGACACACTATTTTTAGGCTCAATCGCCGATGCCATCGCGTTTGGCGGCGAATTTGATTTAAACGAAATCAAACAATGCGCCAAACTCGCGCAAATCGATGCCGAAATCAGCACCTTCCCTATGGGCTATTCCACCCTTGTGGGCGCACTCGGCTCCACACTATCAGGCGGGCAGAAGCAGCGTGTGCTACTCGCACGCGCACTCTACCGTCGCCCGCAAATACTATTTCTCGACGAAACCCTTGATAAAATCGACTCTACACAAGAAGCCCAGATTCGCAGCAACCTGGCCAGCACAGTTTCGACTATTGTGCTGGTGAGCCATCGGGCGGAATCGGTGGCCGGGGTGCGCCGGATTGAATTAAAAGCAGGTTTAGGAAATTAACAAAACACTAATATCGGCGCGGTTTTTGAGGCAAAAATGGTCTAAACGCCGCATTGGTGCTAGTGTTTGGCTTTTTAGTCGCAGCGCGTCGACTAATCTGTAGCGAAGAAAATTCTCGACAAAAAGCGGTTCTCTTTTCGTGCATCTTGATCTTGTCATTGCGAACCCATTTTTATGGATGAGCAATGAAGGTTAAAGGTTGGTTTTTTCACGGCTCGCGGTTATAATACTCTGATGCGCCCATAGCTCAGATGGATAGAGTACTTGGCTACGAACCAAGGGGTCGTGGGTTCGAATCCTGCTGGGCGCACCATGATTTCAAGGGCTTACAGAAATGTAGGCCCTTTTTATTTGTGTCAACGTTATCTCTTTCTATTCAGCTGAGGCGAGTGCTACGCCGATTCGCTGCACGCAATTCTTGCCGTTTTGTTTGCCGATGTACATTGCGGCATCCGCGTTTTTGAGCAGTCCTATTGCATCGTTACTGTCGGTGGGTGCCAAGGCATAGCCGATGGTGATGCCGATGGTGCAGGTGTGCTGTGTAAGGCTGAACGGCAGACGAAATGCATCGAGTAATTTATGGCCCAGTTCGCGCGCCTGTTTTTCGCCATGCAAGCCAGTGGCCATCACCACGAATTCATCGCCGCCCAGTCGCGCAACTGCATCGCCCGCCCGCATGGTGGCGCGTAGCCGACTGGCTGCCACCACCAGCAATTCGTCACCGACATCATGACCATGCTGATCGTTGACGGGCTTGAATTGATCGAGGTCGAGAAAATAGACGGCCAGAATATATTGCGGGGTGGCTTTCGGCAGGGCGGCGAGCAGGGTTGCCTGCAAGCCGCGCCGGTTCAGCAAACCCGTGAGCGGATCGGTATGTGCGAGTGAGAGCAGAGCGTCGTGTTCAAGCGTCGCTTGCTGTGCGGCACGGTGCACGGCGGCCGAGCGCAGCACGGCAATGCGCAAGAAAATCAGCATGTCCACGGTCGCGCCGATCTGAAATGAATGCAGCGTCCAGAAATTTGCACCAATTGCGCCGCGCACCACGCCAATCATGATGACACTGGCAATGGCGTAAGTTACCCACGCCGCGAGGAAATATGCGCCAGTGGTATCACCTCTGCGCACACGCGCAACGGCACCCGGTACGCCTAGCAATGAAGGCAGTGTGCCAATAACACTCATGACGATGCTGACGATGTAGATATCGATAATATTGAGCGTATAAGCAATTGCGGCCACGAAAAATATTGCAGCAACAACGCGAATTGCTATGCGCAGCCTGGGACTCATATCGGCACCCAGCACATCGGCAACAAATAATGATGTACCGAATGCGGCGAGCAGCGAACTCAATCCTGCAGCATGGTTACCAATCCAGCTCCCATCTGGCCACAAATATTGTTCGCCGATACCAAAAAAATGTACCGAAAATAGTCCGCTGCCGAAAATCAATATCGCGTATTTGATGTACAAGGGCTCGCGAAGGCTCAACCATTGCAACAAGCTGTACAGGAAAAGACACAGCACCAGACTCGTCAATAATCCCTGCAACATTTGCTCGTTTAGCGCGCGCGCGTGAAACGCGGAATGCGAGTTGAGCGTGATCGGTAAAATCATTGCGCCTGGTGTGTCAATGCGCAAAATCAGCGTGTGATTGGCACCCGGTTTGAAGTTAAGCTCCACGGCCAGCGAGCGGCTCGGCATCGGGCGCATTGCCTGTGGTTGCGCTATGCCCAGGCGCGCTTCGCTGATAACTTTGCCTTCGTTTATCAGGTACACATCGGCGTGATTCAGCAGCGCGTAGTCAATATCGAGAATCCAGTTTTCATGCGAGCCTGTCGCAAGGGAAATCGGGATGTGCAGCCACATCACTTTTTGCCGTAGCCCCAGCGTGGCGTAAGCCGATTTAAGTGTTGTAAATTTATCCGGCGCGGCGATTACGTCGGCAATCCCAAGTTTGCTTTCCGGGTCGTGCAAAAACGTGGCCGAGGGCCATAATTCGACCGTGGTGCTTTTGTCATTGAGTGCGATGGTGGGCGCAACGGATACGGCTTCGCATGTTTGAGATACCAAAATGGTGAGCGCTAACATTACGATTACACCCAGTAGCGTTTGGGTAGCGTCTGCTAAACGTGTGAGTGTACGGCTGGCTAGTGGGTGTGGAACAAAACCGGGCATGTGACGGGGCAAGTGAGTTTTATTTTTATAGTTTGGCGGCGATTTGTGTCAACACACAATCTGTGATTATCACAGCGCTACAAAAAAGACACAAGCATGCGCATGCCTCGGATCAATAAGCGCCCTATTTCGCACGAGCCGAATTCCAGCTACCGCGCGTGGTGAATCGATCTTCGACCGAATTGAGCCAGCCTGGTGCTTTTTTGTCATCACTCCAGTTTTCCACTACCTCGCTGATGCGATTCAGCAAATGTTGCGGGAGCTTCAACGGGCGCGTCTGATCCATCATCAGCTTGGTGATCAGGTGATAACCCAGGATACGCATGAGAAATCGCGTAATCGAAAATTCCGGCCACACCACGCGCACCACACTATCAATCACCCGCGATACCCACAACATCGTATAGAACAAAATTTGCGATAGCCATGGCACGCTTGTTGTCAGGCCCAAATCTTTTGATGTTGCGGCGCCCACCAAATGGCAAGTCATCAACTGCGGAAACGGCTTAAACAAATTCAGCGGAATCACGCTTTTCATGGCATTAATTAATGCGTTACCCAGATCAGGTCGTGGATCAGTCGCATGGTCTTGCTGGTCAGCTCGTCCGCGCGCCTGCATTTGCGCAAACAATTTTTCAGCACCGTCCATCGTATCGGCCATCAGTGCGCGATCAATCCCCAGCATGTGTCCGGCGACATTCCAGGTATGCAGATACGCCTCTTCATCGGAACGCGTAAAGCCAAGCCCCAGCGTGCGCAGGCCGCGCAAAAAAACATAGCTGAACGTGAGCAGCGTATAGGCCAGCTCTTCCTGATTGCATGGCAGCCCATCTTCACGCGTTTTCCAGCCGTGCGCGAATAACATCTGATGCATATTGGTGGCGTCTGAAACTGCCGCGAGCGGTGGCACAACGCCCAAGGCATTGGCGGTGAGATGTGCGACCGCATCCTTCGGGCTGTCGCGCAAAATCAGATTGCGAATCGTCGCATGAATCAAGCGCACTTTAAAAATTTGCGCTAACCCGCCACCGGTCGCATCGGTCATGCCGCCGTGCATCATCACCGGAAAAATCATCGCACCGGTCGAGCGCACGCGATAGTCGGTATGCTTTTCCAGTTGCCCCGTCACATGCAGCACAGCGGAGAGATCGGGAATCACGTAACACTCTGGCAGACTCGCGCAGAACAACAGCGTGACCGACAGCACACCGTAATCCATAAACAACTTTTCCGCGCGCGCCATTTTTTTGGCATCGGCCCACTCCGGCAATGTGCGGCTGGCCGCGACGTATTGCAAAAGCGGGGCACAGATTTCAGGTGCCACGCCTGCGGTGGGCTGCCATGCGCTCAAGTTTTCATTCGATGTCCAGTCGCCAAATATTTTGGTGACCGCTGCGATTTTTTTCCACTGCTTTTCCCATTCGGGCGCTTGCGGGAATGCATGTGCCGCATCTGACCACGGCCCCATGATCGCCGCCATCGTGTCATCCGCCAGCAGATCCGCGCGGAATTGCATCCGGTCAAGCAGATCGTTCTCAGCGTCTTTCATCGCCATTCTCGTCATCTCCCTTTGGAATTATTATTTTTTATCGATTGCACAAGCGCGGTAAAGTTTTTAGCCA